>JAJCXS010000225.1 GCA_029263335.1 Acidobacteriota bacterium
GGCATCGTTCAGCCACTGGCAGACGGCGACGAGTTCGAACCCGAACTGCAGCAAGTTGGCTGTGCGGGCCGAATCGCGTCGCTCAAACAGACCGAGGGAGGCGAGTACTCGATCAGTCTCGTCGGCGTGGCGCGATTCGAGATCGTGGACGAACTGCCCTCGAGCAAGCTCTACCGGATGATCGAAGTCAGCTGGGACAGGCGCTCGGAGACGGAGAGCCAAGATGCTTCGGCCTACGTCGATCGAGAGGAACTGGTCGCCAATCTGCGAACCTACTTCGATACGCACGGCCTCGAAGCGAACTGGCGCGCCATCGAAAAGAGCGGCGATGAGGAACTGGTCAACTCCCTGGCGATGGTGTGCCCATTCGAGGCTACCGAGCGCCAGGCGCTTCTCGAGGCGCCCGATCTAGAACGGCGAAGCCGTCTGGTGATCGCTCTCATGACCATGTCCGTCCTGCCCGAGCAGGACTCATCGCGGATTCACTAGCAGGACGCAGTAGCAGAATATGGGACTTCTCGAATGGCTCGGCGGTAGCCAGCAGCAGGCCTCGAACGAGAGCGACATCGATACCGTTCGCCGCATCGCCGGCGAACTCGACACGCTGCCTCCGGAGCGGGCGCGCTTCGTGGCGTGCTTCGCCTACATCCTCGGTCGAGTGGCAAACGCCGATCTCGACGTCTCCGACGAAGAGGTCGCGACCATGGAGCGCCTGGTGTGTGAGCGCACCGACCTCGCCGCAGTGCAGGCAACGCTGGTGGTGCAGATTGCGAAGCAACGCAACCAGTTGTTCGGCGGCACCGACAACTTCCTCGTGACGCGGACCTTCGGACAAATCGCCAATCTCGAGCAGAAGCGATCGCTGCTCGACTGCCTCTACGCAGTATCCGCCGCCGATCACACGATCAGTGCCGAGGAGGATCAGGAGATCCGGCGCATCAGCAGCGAATTGCACCTCGACCACGCGGAGTTCATCCGCGCGCGCTCCCAGTACACCGAGCACCTGTCGGTCCTGCAGGAGTAGTCGCTCTCCTGCCGGCGTGGCCCGGGCCGTGATCGGCTAAACTGCGCCGCCATGCAGCTAGCCACGATCGACATCGCCATCGTCGTCGCGTTTCTTCTGGTCTCCCTGGCCATCGGCATCGCGGTGGCGCGCCGGGCCGGATCGAGCCACACGGAGTTCTTCCTTTCCGGGCGCAACATGCCCTGGTGGCTCCTCGGTGTCTCGATGGTCGCCACCACGTTCTCTACCGACACGCCGAACCTCGTAACCGACATCGTCCGCACCAACGGCGTTGCCGGCAACTGGGTCTGGTGGGCGTTCCTGCTCACCGGCATGCTCACCACGTTCGTGTACGCGAAGTTGTGGCGGCGCTCCGGCGTAGAGACCGACATCGGCTTCTACGAGATTCGCTACTCGGGGCGGCCGGCGGCTTTCCTGCGTGGCTTCCGCGCCTTGTATCTCGGCGTCTTCTTCAACGTCATGATCATGGCCACGGTAACGCTGGCCGCCATCAAGATCGGCGGCGTCATGCTCGGCCTGAGTCCCGTTCAGACGGTTCTTCTGGCCGGCAGCGTGACGCTTGTGTATTCGATGCTGGGCGGCCTGACGGGAGTGATCCTGACGGATTTTCTTCAGTTCGGCATTGCCATGTTCGGTTCCTTCGCGGCCGCCTGGTACGCGCTGGCGCGGCCCGAGGTGGGGGGGCTGAGCGGCCTCCTTGCCAACCCCGAAGTACAGGGCCGTCTGGACCTGGTGCCCGACTTCTCCGACCCGCAGATGGCTCTGTCGATCTTCATCGTGCCGTTGGCGGTGCAATGGTGGGCAACCTGGTACCCGGGCGCCGAACCTGGCGGCGGTGGCTACATCGCGCAGCGTATGCTCGCCGCCCGCGACGAGGCGAACGCCCAGGGAGCGACACTGTTGTTCAACGTAGCGCACTACGCGCTGCGGCCCTGGCCCTGGATTCTGGTGGCCCTCGCCTCGATCATCGTGTTCCCGGATCTTGCCTCGCTGCGCGCCGCGTTTCCGGAGATCGATCCCGCGGTGGTGCAGAACGACCTGGCCTATCCCGCCATGTTGACCTTTCTTCCGGCCGGATTGCTGGGACTGGTCGTAGCATCACTCGTGGCGGCATACATGTCGACGATCTCCACGCACCTGAACTGGGGCGCGTCCTATCTCGTCAACGACTGGTACTCCCGCTTCGTGAACCCCGATGCCGACGAGGCCCGCCTGGTGCTCGTGGGGCGCCTCTCCACAGCGGCGCTCATGGTGGCCGCGGCCGCCGTATCACTGTTGCTCAGCAACGCGCTGCAAGCATTCCAACTCTTGCTGCAGATCGGCGCGGGCACCGGGCTGTTGTTCATCCTTCGCTGGTTCTGGTGGCGTATCAACGCCGCCAGCGAAATCGCCGCGATGGTGGTGTCGTTCGCCATCGCAGCCTACTTCCAGCTTGGACACGCGCGGCTGTTTGGCGAGGCACCGCCGGCCACCACTCAGATGCTGCTCGGGGTTCTGATCACAACCGCGGCCTGGCTCATCGTGACCTTCACGACAACACCCACCGACCGTGAACGCCTGTACGAATTCTGCCGCCGCATTCGTCCCGCGGGGCCGGGGTGGAACGAGATACGGCGCAGCGCCTTGACCGATGGTGTCGACCTGATCGACGACACGGTGGCTGCGACGAGCCTGTCGGCCGCGATCGGCTGCATGCTTCTGGGTAGCACGGCCGTCTACGCGACGCTGTTCGCCACCGGCAACCTGCTCTACGGCAACACCGCCAGCGGCCTGCTCCAGGCTGCGGTGGCGGCCGGCGCCGCCTATGCGATTACGCGGCTCTGGAGCCGCCTGTAGCGCAAACCGCCGTGACCGGTGTAGGTAGCGTCTTCGCGAACGGCGCGGCTACGTCGATTCCGGGTTGCGCCGCCTCACCTAGCGAAGACGCGCCCAGGAGACGAGCGACAACACGATCCCCGACACCCACACCGCGAACGGTGTGAGCGAGCCCACGTCGGCAGGGCCACTTGCAGCGTGTGGTAGGGGATCCTCTCCGTACATCCAGGCCTCGAGATCGTCGACGCGCACGAACACCCGGCCGTTGCCACCCGGTAGCCGTCGGACAGGCAGACCGCGCTGTTTCTCCCACAACTGAGCGGTGCGAACCGACACGTCGAGCCGGTCGGCGATCTCCTTCCACGAATTCAGTTCGGTTCTCTCTCTCAACTTTCGCTCTCGTCTTTTCCAGGCATATTCAGTTAAGAGAAGACGCGTAGCCAAGGCCGGGAAAGGGCCACCCTGACGCGAAATTTCGCGAGGTTAGACTAGAATGCGGGTTGGACTTCTCCGCGAGGGCCGCTGCTGTTGAGGGTGATTGCTGCTGGATTATCCATGGAAGAGAACATCACGGAATTGCTGGAACGCTGGTCCGAGGGGGACGGAGACGCCCTTCCTCCGCTTGGCGAGGCCGTGGAACGCGAGCTGCACGAAATCGCCGAGCGCTTGATGCGCCGCGAGCGCGTCGACCACACGCTGCAGCCGACGGCACTCGTCAATGAGGCCTACATCCGACTCGTCGCCCAGGATCGTATGCAATGGCAGAACCGCGCCCAGTTCTTCGCCGTCGCGGCGCGCATCATGCGGCGCATCCTTGTGGACCACGCACGGCGCGTTCAGGCTCTCCGGCGCGGCGGCACGAGCAGGACGATCTCGCTGGACGGCGTGGAGATCGCAGACGGCGACATCGATGTCCTGATGCTGGACGACTCGTTGCGACGCCTGGCAGAGATGGACGAGCAACAGGGCAGCCTGGTCGAGTTGAAGTTCTTCGGCGGCCTGACCAACGAGGAAACCGCCGACGTGCTCGGAGTGTCCGCCCGGACCATCAAGCGTGGATGGGCATCGGCGCGCGCGTGGCTCGCCCACGACCTCAGTCCCGCGCCCTGATGTAGGGCCTCGGATCGGATGAACCCCGAACGCTGGAAGCAGGTCCGTCAGGTACTGGAAGAGGTTCTGTCTCACCCCGAGACCCAGCGCCAGGATCTCCTGCGAAGCCTCTGCGGCGACGATTCAGACTTGTTGGCAGAGGTCCACACCTTGCTCGAGGCCGACGCCCGAGCCGGATCGGCACTGGAACAACGCACCCTCGACGTGCAGGCCGTCGCCGCGAAACTGTCGAGAGTCGGCCAATGCCTCGGCCCCTACCGTATCGACGAACGTATCGGGGCCGGCGGCATGGGAGAGGTCTACCGGGCCACGCGGATCGAAGGCGGCTTCGAACAGCGCGTCGCCATCAAGACCATCCGACCGACATTCCGCCAATCCGGTCTGGACGCCCGCTTCGAGACCGAGCGTCAGGTCCTGGCAGACCTCGAACATCCCAACATCACGCGTCTTCTCGACGGCGGCACGACCGCCGATGGCTCGCCCTACTTCGTCATGGAGCTCGTCGAGGGTCAACCTCTCGACGAGTACTGCGACGAGCATCAACTATCGACCCGCGAGCGCGTCGAACTACTGACACTGGTGTGCGATGCGGTGTGCTTCGCTCACCAGCGCGGCGTCGTTCATCGGGATCTGAAACCGGGCAACGTTCTGGTTACCGCGGAAGGGCATCCCAAGCTGTTGGATTTCGGGCTGGTCAAGGTTCTCGCCGGCGATGACCATCAGGGCAGCCTGACGACGATCCACGCCTTCACGCCGCGCTACGCCAGCCCGGAACAGGTACATGGCGAGGCGGTCACTCCGGCGGCCGATGTGTACGCCCTCGGGACCGTCCTGTTCGAGATCCTCACGGGTTGCACGGCAGAGCGTCTGGCCACGGCCCAGATTGACGCATCCGAGATCCGCCCACGTGCGAGCGCAGCGGTCAGCGAGCTGCGCGCGGACGATGATTCCTCTCGCCGCGATTCGATCGCCAGCACGCACGGCACCACCATTGGCGGCCTCGCAACGACGCTGCGCGGAGATCTTGACGCGATCGTCTCCACCGCAACGAGACCCGCCGCCAGGGAACGCTATGCTGACGCGGGCGGACTTGCCGACGATCTGCGCGCCTACCTCCAAGACCGGCCCGTGGCGGCGCGATCGAAAGAACGTGCGTACCGGGCACGTCGTTTCATCCGGCACTACGGCCCGGCGACCGCGTTGACGACGGCGATAGCCGCGACCGCCCTCTGGTGGTTCGGCGCCACGGAAGGGCCCGTCTTCGAAAACGTACCGGGCACCCTCACTCCTCTGATCACCTGGCCGAGTTCCGAGGACGCTCCTCAGTTCTCACCGGATGGTAGCCGCGTCGCGTTCGTATCCGATCGCGACGGGCAACCGGCGATATGGGTCCAGGACCTGGATGGATCCGATGTCCAGCGGATTCCGCGAGATCGACGACCAGCGCAGCTGCACTGGGCACCCACGGGAGATGCTCTCGTTGCCTTGGAAGGGACGGAGATCTCGGGCCAGCTGCTTCTCGTTGGACTCGACCTAGAGGGGCGGGAACTCTGGGCGCATGCCTGGAGCGCCCCGGGCGAGATCACGGGCTGGCTGGACGACGGCATCCATCTCATCGGCCCGGACGGTGCCAGCCGGATGTCGCCGAGGCGGGGAGCGATCGAGACGTTGACGCGTGACGGGCCACTGATTGGCGCGCTCAACGGTGAAGTGCATCCGCGCACCCGCAGAGTCGTCTTCGCGGTGCCCACCACTGATCGATCAGAGGACCTCTGGGTGTCCGACCTCGATGGATCCAACGCCTCGCGGCTAACCCAGACATCGACGCGCGAGTGGGCACCGCAATGGACCGACTCCGCCGGCGAACGCATCGCCTTCATCTCCAATCGAAGCGGCCAGATAGATCTCTGGGAGATGGACATCCCCAGCGGAGAGGCGCGCGCGCTCACGCTGAACTTCGAGCGCGAGGACTCTTTCGATGTTCTGCTGGACACCGGGAGCATCGTCGTGGCCACGGTCCGCGAGGAGGGCAACCTTGTTCGATTGGACATCGAGAGCGGCACCGAGTCGCAGCTGACCAGCGATCTGCAACTCGATCTCTTCCCCCAGGCAACCTCAGGTGGACGGTTGTTCGCCCATCGCACCGTTCCGCTGCTCACGGGCCTTGGTTTCCGGCAAATGAACACGGAGATCATCGCCTTCGAGACAACGGATCCGCAGCCTGGGAATGTTCCCGAGAAGGTCGCGCGTGGGCATCGAGCGCTGCCATCGCCTGACGGCAAGCTTGTCGCCTTTTCCCGCATGCCGGACGGGAGTCGCCGGGAGGAACTGTGGGTCAAGCCGCTCGACCAGAGTGGACCGCGGTTGATCACCTCTCTCCTACAACCCGTCAACTTCAAACTCCTGCCGCTCGGTTGGTGGCACCGGAGCTACACATGGGACGCCGACAACCAGCTGTACTACGTGGTCCACGACGACGAGGCTTGGGGTATCAACCGCTGGGACCCGGAACATCCCGGAACTTCCCTGACAGCAGTTCGCACCGCCGAGGAACCAGGCGACCCCACAATTCGCGCAGACGGTTGGCTGGCCTACCACGCGGGCACTGGCGTTCACGTAGTCGCCCCGGGAGCTCCGGCGCGCACGCTCTGGGAATCCACCCCCGGCACGCGCCTCCGGGTACTAGCGTGGCGCGGTGACGAACTCCTCGCAGCACAACAACGCGACGGTAGCGGCGCACTGGAGTTTCTGGCACTGGCACCAGACGGTGCCTCCCGATCACTCGCGGTTGTGCCCTCCAGCACCACCACCAGCATCGCGCTGCTGAAGGGCGCCCGGAGGGCGATCGTGACGGCGAACGCCAGTGGCATCCACAACCTCTGGGTCGTAGATCTGGACACGGGCCAACTCCGTCAGGCGACACGCAACCGGCTACGGAGTGCCGGCTATAGCGCGCCCGTGGCGATCTCTGACAGCGCGGTCGTTGCCACCCGTCAGCACGAGGGATGGGACATTTGGCTAATCCAGGACTGAACCTCCGGGAACTCGTGCGGCCGCTCGCAACTCGTTATGCCGCCCCCTACACCAGGACGCAGTTGCCGTTCTGGTCTTCGTGGTATGGCCAGAGGCAGTGACTGGAGAGCACGGACGCCGTGTCGCGACGGCCAACCGGCTCCCAGTAGTAGGGCGGTTTGGTCGGGTGTTCCTCGTCCAGCTTCTTGAGGTCCCTGACCAGATCGCTCAGGTGTTGGGTGGCTGAGCCGTCGGGGATCGCTCCGGGTTTCAGATTCTCGGCAACCGAGTAGAGGAAGTTGAGCAGCCTTCGCGTGCGCTCCTCGGTGGCGTCGTGTCCGTCCTCGCCAATGGCTGTGGCGAAGTGATCCATCGCGCTGGCCTCTATGCGACCGAGCATCGAGTGCACGGCGGTTTCGCTGCTCCAGACCACGCCGCCAGCATCGCCGCTGGCCGCGCTGCTCTGACTGTCCTGATGCTCTTCGCTCATGTTGCCCTCGGGTGCGTTGCCTGAGTCTCGACGGGACGCCGTCTACTCAGAGACGCGGACGACGCGCCGACAACGGGCCAGGAGCTTCGGAGCTATCTCGCGACGCGGCGGCGGGCGCGCCGCGAATCGGCCGCGCCGTCGGCCGGCAATGCCACTCACGGCCCGCAGAGCGGTGGAGCGGAAATATCGACGGAAACGCAGATACCGAGTGGACGCCGGCCGAACCTGCGGCTATCTTGAGCGTCCAGTCTTCTCCGATTGCGGACTTTCTTATGTGTAAGCGCGACCACCTCACCGTACGACCGACACCGGCGGCAGCTCTCGTAGCCACCGCCTGAAGCTCGCGCGGCAAAGCCCGCCGCGACCGGTTGTTTCGCGCTTCTACCCTCTTCTTTCCGAGTCGGAGTCTATCCGTGACCTCTGAAACCTCTTTCTGGCAGGACATCAAGGCCGCCATCCGCGGCACGCACGAGGACTACACCAAGGGCCCCATCGGCCGTGCGGTCCTTCTGCTCGCCGTGCCCATGGTGCTCGAGACCGCGATGGAATCGCTGTTCGCGGTCGTCGATGTCTTCTTCGTATCCAAACTCGGCTCCAGCGCGGTCGCGACGGTGGCGCTGACCGAGTCGATGCTCACCCTCGTTTTCACCGTGGCGCTCGGCCTCTCCATCGGCGTGACCGCGATGGTGGCCCGACGGATCGGCGAGAAGGACCCCGACGGCGCGGCCCGGGCGGCCGTGCAGGCGATCAGCCTGGGCGTGTTGATCGCCGCTCTGATCAGCGTCGGCGGCACATTCTTCGCCGAGGACCTGCTCGCGCTGATGGGTGCATCCGAGGAGGTCATCGGGCACTCCGTCTATACGAAGGTGATGCTCGGCGGCAACGCCACGCTGTTGCTGCTGTTCCTGATCAACGCGGCGTTTCGCGGCGCCGGCGATGCGGTGATCGCCATGCGCGTGTTGTGGATCGCCAACGGGATCAACATCTTCCTCGATCCGGCGCTGATTTTCGGCTGGGGTCCGTTCCCCGAGCTGGGCATCGCCGGCGCGGCCATTGCCACTAACATCGGTCGCGGCACCGCGGTGCTCGCCCAGTTCTATCTGCTGTTCCGTGCCGGCGGCCGTCTGCAGGTGCAGTGGCGCCATGTGATGGTCATCCCGGCGCTGATGTGGCGTCTCGTCCGCCTGTCCGGTACAGGAATGTTCCAGGTGTTCATCGGCATGGCGAGCTGGGTTGGCCTCATTCGCATCCTCGCCGGCTTCGGCGATGAGATTCTCGCCGGCTACGCCATCGGGATCCGCCTGATCATCTTCGCGCTGTTGCCCAGCTGGGGCATGAGCAACGCAGCGGCGACGATGGTCGGACAGAATCTCGGTGCCGGGAAACCCGAGCGTGCCGAGGCCGCTGTGTGGCGCGCCGGCTTCTACAACATGCTGTTCCTGGGCACGATCGGTTTGTTGTTCATCGCCACCGCACCGTGGCTGGTGGCGTTCTTCACCACCGAACCGGAGCCCCTGCGTTGGGGCATCAGCTGCCTGCGCATTGTCAGTTGCGGCTTTCTGTTCTACGCGTACGGCATGGTTCTGACCCAGTCGTTCAACGGTGCCGGCGACGCCTGGACCCCAACGTGGATCAACCTGTTCTGCTTCTGGGCTTTCGAGCTGCCGTTTGCCTGGGTGATGTCACACCAACTCGGTTGGGGCCCGAACGGCGTGTTCATCGCCATGACGGCTTCGTTCTCGGCTCTGGCCGTGGTGTCGGCGATCGTCTTCCGGCGCGGCGCGTGGAAGCTCAAGAACATCTGAGGCGGACGCAACCGGGAAGGGCGGCGAGGGCGGCCGCTCGAGCGCCCCGCCGTGGAGATCTGCGGTGCCGGAAACTCGGGAGGGCCGCGAAGGGCGTCGAGCGGCCGCCCTCGCCGCCCTTCCCTCTTCCGTTGCTCAGCTAGTCGCGGAACATGCCTGGCCTGAACGCGGTGATGTGTCCGGTGAAGGCGGAGGCGGCGACGGTCAGCGGTGACGCCAGGTAGAGGCGTCCGGGACCCGAGCGCCCCTTGAAGTTGCGATTGATGGCCGAAATCGAAGTTTGTTCAGCGTTGTCCGAAACTCCCGGCCCACAGCCGATGCAGGCACCACAGCCGGGCTCGATCAGGGTGACACCCGCGCGCTCGAAGGTCTCGATGTAGCCGCGCGTCCGCGCGTACGTCTCCACGCTCCGCGAGCCGAACTGTATGAAGAACTGTGTTCCCTCGTGAACCCGAAGCCCGGCGGCAACCGCCTCGGCCGCGACACGATGGTAGAAGTCCATGTCGTGTTCCTTGCCCGCCGTACA
>JAJCXS010000226.1 GCA_029263335.1 Acidobacteriota bacterium
CGGCGCGCCAGCTCGAAACTGATCTGTGCGCCGACCAGCGCGCTGGCCCAGGTGACCAGAGTGCCCCAGATCGGTCCGAACACCATGCCGTTCACCATGGCCGGAATCTCGGCCGGGATCGGCAGCACCGCCACCATTACGGTGAACAACGGCGCGAGGATGTAGACAGCCGGCCCTGAGGCCTCGACCCACGCAGCCAGCATCTCGATCATGAAGTTCGCACCAGGGATCCTTGCCCCTTGTGTAGCAGATATGGGGCCGCGGCACCATGCTAGGCTGGCCCCATGCACGAGAAACTTACTGCGGTGGTGTGGGATTTTGACGGCACGCTGGTCGACACGCGCCGCAAAAACATGAACGTCGCCCGCGCTCTCGTGGAGCACTTCACCGGACGTTCCGCGGATGAATTCCCCGCCCTGCGCAGCTTGCCGAGCTATGAGCGCGCGCTGCATCGTCATCGTCATTGGCGAGACTTCTATCGGGTCGAGCTGCAGATGGGCGAGGCGGACATCGACCGCACCGAGCAGAGCTGGCTGGAGTTCCAGCTCGTCGACGACACTGCCGCCGAGACCTACGCTGGTATCGACGACGTGCTCGCCGCGTTCGGACACCTGCCGCAGGGCATCGTTTCGCTCAACGTCAAGCCGAACATCGTCCGGTTCCTCGATGAGTTGGACCTGGCTCATCATTTCGCCAGCGTCTACGGAGCCGAGTGTGTGCAACCTGGGCTGCGCAAGCCCCACCCCGACGCTCTCCTCCGCTGCATCGAGGGCCTCACCGGCGGCGCACCCGGCTTCGTCGTTTATATTGGCGACCACGAAACCGATGTCGAGTGTGCCCACAACGCCAACAGCCATTTTGAGCAGGCCGGTGCGGACCTCCGCATTGTCAGCGTCGGGGCACTCTACGCTCCGCACATCGACGATGAACACTGGCAGGTGGAACCCGACTGCAAGGTCAACGCGCCGCACGAAATCGTCAGCGAGCTCGCCCAGATCTTCGCGGCATTACCCTGACAGTCTCTCGCCAGTCGCGAGCCTCAGCGGCCGCGGGCGACCTCTCGGCGCGCTCAGTCCGCTAGACACACCTTCCGGTAGCGGAGCAGGCTGACCGGCGTGCAGAGGGCAGCGTGGTAGCCGGCCTCGGTCGGCAGCACCCGCATGGTCCAGTGCTCGGCCGTCAACTGGTTCGGCGATGTCTCGATCAGCCTCGGCGGATCACTCTCCGCGTCAACCTGAAACGTGCGCGACGAGAGCGTCAGACCGGTACCAATAGCCTTCAGGTATGCCTCTTTCAGCGTCCACAGTCGATAGAAGCCACTGGCAACGTCCGCCGCGGCCAGACCTTGAATCCACTCGTGTTCCGAAGGGGCGAAAAAACGTCTGGAGAGTCGCGCGAACGGTCTGCCTGTTCGCCCAACCTCGATGTCCACGCCGATCGGACCGTGCCGGCTTACCGCCAGCAGCGCCCGCTCTCCCGAATGGCTGAGGTTGACGTGCAATCCGTGAGTGCGGGCCAGATCCGGCTTGCCGTTCGGGCCGTGCTCGATCCGCACATCTCGAGGTTCGGTATCGGTGAGATCTCCCACTACGCGGCGTGTCAGGCAACGACCGGCCAGGTATTCGCGCTTCTTGGTGACCGATCGCATACGGCGCAGGCGGGCACGTTCGGACGTGTTCAGAATCTCTGCGTCGCCCGGGTAGGCGCACAGGTCGATCTCGATCACCAAGACCGAAACGTCGTCGACCATGTCCGCGCCGAGCTTCACGCGTGCCGGGTCCGGTTCAAGACCGCCGCCATCATCGCGACCGCGCCACGCCGCCGAGATACTGACCCGTGAAGTAGGCCGCGATCACCACCGGAAACGTGAGCAGTTGCCACCCTAGGCCCGAACTGATCCGTAGCGCCACCACGAACGGGATGGGCGCATGCACCGCGACGAACCATGTCGGAGAGAACTTCCGGCACCCTTCGCGCCAGTAACCGAACGGAATGTTGAGTATCAACACGGCAACCGCCACCGTTGCGAGCATCATTGCGATGTACTCACCACGTCTTCCTGGCACCGCGTAGCGACAAGGTCGATCTCCACCTGCGCGCCGAGCGGGAGGCTGGCCACCCCGATCGTGGTCCGCGCCGGGTACGGCTCTTCAAAGCGGGCCGCGTAGGCCTCGTTCATCGCCGTGAAGTCGTCCATGTCGGTGAGATAGACGCGGACTTGGACGACGTCGCCGGGGGTCAGGCCAGCCGCTGCGAGGACATCGAACAGGTTGTCGAAACATTGCCGCGTCTGATCCCCGACATCACCGGCGTGCAACTCACCCGTGGCAGGCTCGATCGGAGTCTGCCCCGACAGAAACACGTGATGGCCGTCGTCGATCGCATGCGAGTACGGCCCCACCGCGGCTGCGGTAGAACTCGTCACGGGCTTTCTGGGCACCGGCGCCCCCTACTCAGAGTCTGCGGGGATACGCACCCAGCGATCCAGGGCCTGCCGCACGGTGGCCGGATCAGAGGTACCCACGAACTTCTGCCGGCCGATCCAAAACGTCGGCAGCGAGCGCACGTTCACCTGCTGCGCCAACTTCAGGTCACGTTCCAAATGGGCCGTGGTTTCCTCGGAGGACATGCAGCGACGCAGATCGGCCTGATCGAGTCCGAGTTCCGTGGCCATCGCCTCGATAGCCGGCAACGATATGTCTGCGGATGTAAACAGCTTGTCTGCCATCGCCTTGGCGACATCCGTCTCTTCCGCGCAGATGTAGGCGCGCGCCGCATTGTCCGCACTGGTGTGCTGCGGCAGAGGCGAATGCATGTAGACCATGCGCACGTCGTAGTCGACCTCGGCGAGAACTTCCTTGAAGACCTCGTGCTGATAACGACAGGCCGGGCATTCGAAGTCGAGATACTCGACCACCGTTACGGGCCCCGAAGCCTTCTGTTCCCGGGCAACCACCCCGGGGAGTTGCGATGGTGCTTGCTCCACGACGGTAGCGGCCGGCGGCGCGAACCATTGACTCACGCCCGCCATGCTCACGGCGACGACGGCCAGGACCGCGAGAGCATTGCGTCTCTGCGGCGTCAGTGTGACGACCGGTTCGGCGCGACTAACCCAGGCAATGGCGGCGGCCCCGATGGCAGCGAAGTCAACCACCAGACATAGCTGGCAGAACGCTCCTATCACCAGCGCTTGCAGACCGACGAAGACAACACCGCCGAGCGCGCCGATTCCCGCCAGCGGCAGGAGTGCCGCGCGCAGTTGCGGCAGCGCGGCGGACGCCAGGAGCGCCAAGAAGTAGACCACCCCCAGCACCGGCACCGATACGCCGGCGATGGACGAGTAGGCCGACGCCCTTACCGCATCGCAACCGCCGCCAGTCGAGCAGAGGAGTCCGCCGGCACTGTACTCGCCGACAAGCAGGGCGCTGAAGGCCAGCCCTATCAGCGCGCAGGCGAACAGGGCGTTGGACAGGGTGTTGTTGGAGTTGGCTGCGGTGTCTTTCGTCATGACTAGGCCTGACTCGTGTTGTCGATGCCCGGGCGGCTATTGGTTGCGGGTTGCGGACGTCGCGACGCGACGCTTTTCGTCCTCCAGAGTATCAAGCGGCACCCCGTCGGTGATCCACTTTGGCGCAGGCTCACCTTTGAGGTAGTGGTCGAACCACTCGAGGATACGGCGGTGATAGTCGATCTGGTTTGCCTTGTCGCGGAAGCCGTGATCCTCACCTTCGTAGACGAGCAGCACCATCTGTTTTTCGGCGCGACGGGCGTAATTGTAGAACTCCGTGCCCTGATCCCAGTCGACGACACCGTCTTCATTGCCAAACGCCATCAGCAGGGGCGTTTCCATTTCGTTCACTCTGTGGATCGGCGAACTGCGATGGTGCGCCTCCGGATCCTCCCAGTACGGAACCTCCATGCGCGCCTGACCCGTCTCCCAGTGTCCGAGCTCAGCCGCGCCCTGGTTCCAGTGCAACTGCCCCATGAAACTGACAAAGTCGGTGAGCGGCGCTCCGGCCACAGATGCTGCAAAGGTGTCGATCCGCGTCGGCAGGTAGGCCGCCTGCCAGCCACCCCACGAATGGCCGATAAGGCCTACCCTCTCCGAGTCCACCAGGCC
>JAJCXS010000227.1 GCA_029263335.1 Acidobacteriota bacterium
CTTCGGCATGGTGGCGATGTTCCAGGTGATCGGCCAGAAGTTGTTGCCAGTGTTCGGTAAGCCGGACGCTTCGCAGATCGGGCTGGTGGCGGTTGGCGCGATCGCGCTCGGCTTGCTGCACTACTTCCCGTTCATCGGCTCCCTCTTCTGGGTCCTGGCGGCGTGCGTCGGCCTGGGCTCGGTGTTCGCCACGCGCTTTGGCACCAACCGCCCATGGTTGGGCGGAAGCCCTGCGCCAGCGTCTGGAGGTAGCGTTCCCTCGCCGCCCCCGCCCCCGCCGCCGGTCCCGGGCGACGGCTAGCTTGGCGCGCGGCAGCTAATCGGCGGGCTGGCCGCCATCGGCCGCGACGTCGGCCGGTGGTCGTGGCTGAACCACGAAGCTGTGGAATTCGTCCATGAGCACGGCGCCGGCAGGCGCGCCGCGAGGTTTGCGGACTCTGCGTGCTTGCGTCCAGTGGACCTCTACCTTGGCGGCACTACGCCCCTTGCTGAACCATGCGGCCAGCGCGGCGGCGGCGGCTAGCGCATCGGGTGGCGGCTGTTCCAGACGTCGTGGATTCCGCAGAACCACATGGGATCCCGGGCCCTCGGCGTGCAGCCACCAGTCGTGTCGGGCCGCGACCTCGCGTGTCAATCGGTCGTTGCTCTTGGCGCTGCGCCCCACCAAGATCTCGTGTCCCGCTGCCGTGGTAAGAGACATGATGCCGGACAGGTTTGCCCGCGACCGCGACGGTAACTCCGCTGCCAGGTTGCCCGTGCCGGCCTCGGCGTTGCGCAGCTGTTCCAACGGGATGCGCAACCCCAACTGGCGCGCTTGGTCGAGTATCGCTTGGACCTCCGCCGGTTGGCGCATTGTGCTCAGGAGGACTTCCAGGGCGCCCAGTTGGACCAGCTCGTTGTCGATCGTGCCGATTCCCGACAGCGCCTGCTGCGCCGCCCCCTCGATCCGTTGCGCGCGTCGGTAGAGTTTGTGGGCGTTGGCGGCGAGATCGAGCTGCGGATCCACTCGGATCTCGATTAGATTGCCATCCCCATACACGTCGGCAACGGAGGCGACGCCATCCACTATCGACGCGTGTGGGGAGGCCAACAACGCGTCGGCACGGCGCCGGAGTCTGGCGCTACGCACGTCGGCATCGCCGACGCTGCCGATCGCCTGTCGTTTCCGTTTCAGCCGGCGTACGCGCTCCTCGATCGCTCGCTCGACCGCGCTGGTCACGCGCTCGACCAGCTGCAACCGGGCTCGGAGGTCATAGAAGACCTGGCTGGCGGCGACGACGGTCTCGAACGTCATGTTGTGCGCGTCGCCCCGGTGCTCCAGAGGGCAGGGCGCGATCATGACCTCCGCGGCGCCGCTCTTCGCTCCGTTCGCGACGGTCGGCAGTTGCTCGATCGGCGCGGGCGCGTAGAGCACCGGGGTCGCGGTGGAGGCGGCGAGCTGAACCACCTCGCCGGTAATCGCGGCGAGGTCGCCATCACCTCGGCGCCAGCGAAAGATGATCTCGGTGACGATCGATGGAGCCATCCCATCGATGTTGCGCATGAGCTCCTGGCGTAGACGTCGGTCGTCCAGCGCAGCCAGGCTGGTCCAGGTAGCGGCCGCCAGGTCTGCGACCGCAGTGCGAGGCGTTCGTTGCGGCGCAGCATAGTGATCGCCGATTCCCGGACGACCTGCCCGCGGATTCCAGACAGCGACCACTCGGTCGGCATCGTCAACAACGAAGGCGGTGGCGCGGCGCGGCACCAACTCGCCGATCAGGGCGCCGCCTCCCTGCCAGTCGACGCGCAGCACGCGGTCGTCGTTGAGCAGGTCGAGCCCTTCGATGCGTCGTCCGCGACTCCATTTGCGGGCCGCCATGGCAAAGGCCAGTGGTCGGCTGTCGGACTTCGGGCGAATGGCTCGTAGACAAACATGTGGGTCTTCGGGCTCCACCGAGATCCACAGGTGCTTGCGCCCACCATTCGAAGCCACGACCACGTCATAGCGTGGCGCCGCATATACACGATCGGTGCGGGCGCCCACCAGTAGGGGGCGCAACTCGGTCACCAATCTGCGCAGTAGCACGAGCTCCATGATTCAGGAGCTTATCGAATGGCGCGGCTTCACCGTGGTCCGGCGAGCTCCGGCTGGCTCGGACCTACCAGAAGAACTCGTCGCGAATCGCGGCCGTGAGCGTCTGCACCTTTCTCGCGTAGATGCGGGGCACGCGGTCTTCCTCGGTCATGATCGCGCGCAGCCGATTGGGGCCGACGTTGTAAGCTGCCAGAGCCACGTTCAGGTCGTCGAACCGATGCAACAGCTTCCTCAGGTAGAAGCTGCCCATGAGGATGTTGGACTCCGGGTCGGTGAGAAGCTGGCGCCCTCGCCACTCCATCTCGAGCTCCTGGGCCAACTGCGTGGCAGTCGCCGGCATCAGCTGCATGAGGCCGACCGCGCCCATCTCGGACTCGGCGTGGGGGTTGAAGCTGCTCTCGGTGAAGATGACCGCGAGGATCAGCTCGGGAGCCAGGTCGTAGCGGTCGGCAGCCTCGAGGATGGTGCCGGCGATTTCGTGGCGCACCTTGGGCGTCACCCGCATGCGGTGGCTGTCGAGTACGTTCAGCACGGCCAGCTCGACACGCGCGGACTCTACTTCAGCCTCGAGCGACGCGATCGTACTGGTGTACGTGCTGGCTTCCGATTGCAGTGCGGTCATGTCGCCGGACTGGCGGTCGATGGCTTGCAGCAACAACAGGTTGATCGCCATCGACGCGATCGCTACCCAGCGTAGGTTGCTGTTCATGTCGTTTTCTCCCAGTCGCAAGTGAACCGTGTGCGTTGCGCACACCTAGCCCCGAGTGTGGTGGGGCGAGCCCTACGTTGCGGTTCCCCTGTCCTCCGTTGTGTTCTGACCGGGCAGGGGGTGGTTAAGAAGATCGCTCGTTCCGGTCAGAACGGAGCCCGGCGCAGCCCACTGCCACCGGGTCAAAATGTGATCTACCAAGAAGTGTAGGCGAGGCGGTCGTGTGGTCAAGAAGAAAAGAGTCCGGCACCGCAAATCGTGTGGCTTTTGGTGATCAGCGATGCGTTTTGATGGTCATTTGATGACCGGAGTTGGCCATGAATGGGCTGCGACGACCGTCCGGCCAACGCCGGGTGGGCCGATTCGCGGGGTGGTTTGACAGGCCCGACAAGCGCTTCGATAATCCGCCCGAGAGCATGCTGCGGCCATTCGCGCCGCCGCCGCCGCCACCAGCCTTGTCAGTTACCGCTCGATCTCTGAGGGAGACGTCGCATGTCCGTCCGCGTCGCGATCAATGGATTTGGCCGTATCGGCCGCAATGTCTTGCGTGCCGCCAAGCGCGACAGCGCCGATATCGACTTCGTCGGTATTAACGATCTTGCGGATGCGGACACGCTCGCGCATCTGCTCCAGTACGACTCGGTGCACGGTCGCTATCAGGGCGACGTGGCGGCCGAGGACGGCATGCTGCGCGTTGACAACGACAGCATCCGGGTCTTGTCGGAGCGCGACCCCGCCAACCTGCCTTGGGGCGAGCTGGGCGTGGACGTGGTGATCGAGTCGACGGGCTTCTTCCATCAGCGCGATCAGGCGAGCAAGCACCTCCAGGCAGGTGCCAAGAAGGTGATCATCTCGGCTCCGGCCGGCGATCCGGACATCACGATCTGTCTCGGCGTGAACGAGGGTGACTACGACTCGGCCGAGCACAACATCATCTCGAACGCGTCGTGCACGACGAATTGCCTGGCGCCGGTGGCCAAGGTGCTCCACCAGGAGTTCGGCATCGAGAAGGGCTGGATGACCACGATCCATGCCTACACGAGCGACCAGAGTATTCTCGACGCGCCGCACAAAGATCTGCGCCGGGCGCGTAGCGCAGCGGTATCGATGATCCCGACCACGACGGGAGCGGCGAAAGCGGTGGCGTTGGTGCTGCCGGCGCTCAAGGGCAAGCTGGACGGGTTCGCGATCCGTGTGCCCACCCCGGACGTTTCCGTCGTCGACCTCGTGGCCAAGGTCAGCAACATGACGAGCGCCGACGAGGTCAACGCGAAACTGCGCGAAGCAGCCGCGGGACCGATGGCCGGTGTGTTGGGAGTCAGCGACGAACCCCTGGTCTCGGTTGACTACACCGGCAACCAGAACTCCTCGACCGTCGATGCCGAGTTCACCAAGGTTGTCGAGGGCGATCTGATCCAGATCATGACGTGGTACGACAACGAAATGGGTTATTCGGCGCGCGTCAAGGACCTGTGCGAGTACATCGGCGCGCGCCTCTAGCGGGCCGATGAATACCGCCGCCGACGCGGGGGCGATGGCAGCCTCGGCTGCAGCCTTGGCGCGGAAGTTGACGTTGGAAGAGGTCCAGGTCGATGGCCGGACTGTGCTCGTGCGCGTCGACTTCAATGTGCCCGTCGCGGGCACCGAGGTTACGGACAGCAACCGTATCGAGGCGGCGCTACCGACGATCCGCGACCTCGTGCAGAGGCGAGCGCGGGTGGTGCTCATGTCGCACCGCGGCCGGCCGGGCGGCAAGGTCGACGAGCGCTTCTCCATGGCGCCGGTAGCGAGTCGCTTGAGCGAATTGCTCGGTCGCTCGGTGCAGCTGGCGCCGGATTGTGTTGGTGCCGAGGTGCGTGATCTTGTCGATGCACTGGGGCCGGGTGACGTGCTGCTGCTGGAGAACCTTCGGTACTACAGCGGCGAGACGGCGAACGACCTGGCTTTCGCCACCGAACTCGCGGAACTTGCCGACGTCTATGTCAGCGACGCCTTCGGAGTCGCGCACCGGGCCCACGCGTCGGTGGTAGGAGTCGCGGGAGTTATGCCCGAGGCGGCTGCCGGTATGCTGCTGCGCCGCGAAGTGGAGACGCTCAGCCGTGCGCTGGTGAGCCCCCAGGCACCTTTCGTCCTGGTCCTTGGTGGCGCCAAGGTGAGCGACAAGGTCGACCTGATCGGCAATGTGCTCGCGATCGTCGATCGCATACTGATCGGGGGAGCGATGGCGAACGCCTTTCTCGCCGCCCAAGGAAGACCGGTCGGAGCCTCGCTGGCCCCCGCCGAGGCCATTGAACAGGCTGGCCGTCTGCTCATCGAGGCGGCGGAAGCTGGCGTCGAGGTGGTGCTGCCGAGCGATCTAGTCGTCGCGCCGGCGATCGATCGACCCGAAGACGCGCACGTGGTGTTCGATGTTGCGGCCGAGGAGATGGCGCTGGATATCGGTCCGGCGAGCAGAACCCGTTTTGCAGCGGCGCTGGCCGATGCTCGGACGGTGGTCTGGAACGGCCCGATGGGTGTGTTTGAAACGGCGGCCTTTGCGGCTGGTACGGAGGCAGTTGCCGAGGCGGTGGCGAAGCTCGGTAGTGAAGCGTTTACGGTGATCGGTGGAGGCGATACCGCTGCCGCCGCCGCGATGTTCGATATCGTCGACAAGGTGTCCCATGTTTCGACTGGCGGTGGCGCCTCGCTCGACCTGCTCTCCGGCGCCGTCTTACCCGGCGTCGACGCTTTAACGGATCGCGACTCCCATGGAGCTGAAGACTGATGAGCCGAATCCCGCTGATTGCCGGCAACTGGAAGATGCACAAGACGCTGTCCGCGACGCGGACGCTACTGGGCGAACTGCAAACGGCGGTGGCCGACGTCGATAGCGTCGAGGTTGCGGTTGCTCCACCGTTCACGGCGCTGGCCGCAGCGGTCGAGACGCTGCGCGGTGGTTCGATTCGCACCGGCGCGCAGAACATGAACGAGGCCGAGGAGGGAGCGTTCACCGGTGAGATCTCGCCGGTAATGCTGACCGATGTCGGCGTGAACTTCGTCATTCTCGGGCACTCGGAGCGCCGGGCGTTGTACGGCGAGGACGACGAGCTCGTGGGCCGCAAAGTGAATACCGCGTTGGCCCACGACCTGGTGCCGTACCTATGCTGTGGCGAGACCCAGGGGGAGCGTGAAGCCGGCACGACGGAAGCCGTGGTCAGCCGACAGTTGCTGGCCGGCCTCGCTGGCGTACAGGCCGATCAGGCGGCCAGCCTGGTGGTGGCGTACGAACCCGTGTGGGCCATCGGGACGGGCCTCACCGCCACTCCGGAGCAGGCGCAGCAGGTACATGCTTCGATCCGCGCCCTGCTCGCCGAACGCTTCGGCGAGTCGGTGGCGCAGTCGATCCGGATCCAGTACGGCGGCAGCGTCAAGCCCGGCAACGCCGCCGAGCTCATGGCACAGCCGGATATCGATGGCGCGCTGGTGGGCGGAGCGAGTCTCGACGCCGCCTCTTTCGCGGGCATCGTGCGCGCCACGGCCGCGGCGGGAAGCTGAGGACAAGCTCCGACCGCCGACCTTGTGATAGCCGCCAAGTACCCACAGTGTTACATTAACGGTCGCTCAACGGCGCCCGCGCTACGGCGTACTGATTGGCGTCAAAGTCCTGCCCGGTTGATCCTCCCGAGAGGATTCCCTCTATGATTCTTCTATTGACTGGCGTACACGTAGTCGTGTGCCTGTTCTTGATTTTTGTCGTCCTGCTGCAGTCAGCGCAGGCGGCTGACCTTGCTGGCGCCTTTGGCGGTGGCGGAAGTCAGACCGCGCTGGGCGTTCGCGGCACCACGACCCTGTTGCACAAGGCGACCACTGGCGCCGCCGTGCTGTTCATGATCACGTCCCTGAGCCTCGGCATGTTCGATCGAGGCAGCTCCTCGTTGCTCGACGGACTCGACGATCCGGCCGCCGCCACCGCGCCAGCTGGCGAGGCGGTTCCGGGCGGCGATTTGCCGGCAGCGCCGGGCGCGGGCGATACCGACGCCGATGCGGAACCAGCCGGCGACGGAACCGAGGGCACCGAGGCGGAGCAATCTGCCGAACCGGATAGCGGTGACGCTGGCTCGCAACAGTAGCCCTCCGCTCGATCCGAGCCGTACAAGACGATAGTGGCCGAGGTGGCGGAATTGGCAGACGCGCATGGTTGAGGGCCATGTGGGAGAAATCCCGTGCGAGTTCGAGTCTCGCTCTCGGCATTGAACAGCCCGCTCTGACGCATGTCAGGGCGGGTTTTCTGCGTCTTGGCCGAAGCCGCACACTCGGGAATCGTTGCGACCGTGCGCGAGGCCACTCAACCTCGTTGCCGGTCCTCGCGCAGAAGTTCCGAATCGCCCGGCAACCAGAAACCGTCGTCGCGGGTCTCGATCGCGCCTGACTTCTGCCAGCGACTCATGATGCGGATGCATGTCTCGATCGTCGTGCCCGTAAGGTCGGCGAGTTCCCGACGGCTAAGTCGCACGGGTATCAGCGTACCTTCATCGCGCGCTACGCCCGTCTCCGCTGCCAACTTGCACAGAAGCCGAGCGAGCCGATCCTCCACTCGCACGCCGCTGAGCGAGGTCAGCCTGCCGGTCAACTCCATCATGCGCGCGCTCATGCCGGCCAACATGCCGCGGACGAAGGAGGGCTCAGCCAGCAGGTCCCACAGTTCACTGCGAGCCAACTGCAGACAGATGGTGTCTTCCAGCGCCGTGGCGGCGGCCGGGTAGGGGATCTCGCGGAAGACCGCTACGACTCCCACTGGATCGCCCGGTCCGAGGATCGCGAGGATCATCTCGCGACCCGTACCGAGCCCGCGGAAGACTTTGACCCTGCCCCGCACCACCGCTATGAAACAGTCCGCGTCGCTGCCCTCCTCGAAGATGGTCTGGCCGCGGGTGTAGAGCCTGGTGGTCGCGTTTTGGGCGAGCTTCGCCAGATCGGCGTCGGAGAGCCGGCTGCAAACGGGAATACTGCGCAGGACATCGACAGGGACCGACTTCATGCTGAAAGCCTAGCCGAGCAGGGGCACCGCCGGCAAACAGTTGCAGACGGAGGTCGCTAGCGCGTTGTGGCGTAGGGAGCAGCGCCGATCCACGGTCGCCAGATTTCCGCCGGCAGCAATTGGATAATGGCGTGAGCCATCGCCTTGTCATAAGCGACGATGAAAGCATCGTGGCGATTGCCGCGGGTCTTCTTCTCTTTCCACGCGCCGATACGACTCGTGCGTTGGATTTGGTCGCGGACCTCTACCAGGACCTCGACGCAGCCAGCGCTTTCGCAGAAGCCTCCCAGCAAGGGCATCACCTGGAGATGCTCCAGTTGCCGGGCGCCACCGATGATCTCCTCGTGAAAAAACTCGATCTCACGCAGCCGTTTCTTGATCTCGCGCTCCGCCCACAGCTCGACCAGATCGGAGAGGGTCAACCGTTCGAACAGGCCCGCGTCCGGTGACTCCTGCTCGTCTCTTCGGTGTCCCATGCGACTCCCTCGCCAGGCTCGTAGTGCGGATGATGTTGGCCATCGTAAAGGGGCGCTCACAGCCCGGTCAAGGTCATGGGAGCGTGCTAGACTCCGGCGCTGACGATTGGCCATGTGTCCAGTCTTGTCGCCCCTCGGGCGGGCGTCATTCCGCTCGGGTCGCCCTGCGTGCCGCCTTTCGTGTTCGGCGCCCACGGCGGACCTTTTTCCCCGAATCGCTTCGCCATTCAGGCCGCTATGTACTCGTTGCTACCGCGAATGCTGGCTGTGTTGAGCGAAGGCCAGCCGGTGGCGCTGGCGACGGTTGTCAGCCGGCGCGGCTCGCTCCCGATGGCGAGCGATGCGAAGTTACTCGTGCTCGCGGACGGCACCATCGAAGGGACGATCGGCGGCGGCTGTCTGGAAGCGGAGGTCTACGCTACTGCGACGAAGCTGTTGCGTGAGGGCGGGGCGAGTGTCGACGAGTTTCACCTCAATGAGGTCGAGGCCGGAACGGGCGGCCACGTGTGTGGCGGCACCGTCGTCGTGCTGACGCGTGTGTTCCAGGCTCAGCCCGACACGGTCGCATTCCTCGAGCACGCCGTCGCGTTGCTGGGCATGACCGGCGAGGTGAGCCTCGTCAGCAGGGTCGGCCCGGCGGCGGGGCATGCGCTGATCGTCGATGGCCGCGTCGATGGCGAGCTCGGCCTCACCTCGGAACTGTCGCCGGCACTGTCGGGAGCAGGCCTCGTGGGCGAGGGTGACGACGCCTGGTTCGTCGAGCCGGTGCGGGAGCGGCCGCTGTTGATCGTGTTCGGCGCGGGCCACTGTGGCGTGGCGATCGGCGCCGCGGCCGCCGCGGCCGGTCAGCGAGTGTGGATGCTCGAGGATCGTCCCGCTTTTCTCGTAGCGGAGAATATGCCCTGGGCATCCCGCCTGCAGCAGGTCGACTTCGCGGCGCTGCCGCCACTACCGCTCGACGCCAACACCTCGCTGGCAATCGTCACGCGTGGCCACGAACATGATCTGGTCGTGCTGCGCCAGGTGCTCGACTCGGAGGCACGCTATCTGGGTATGATCGGCAGCCGCCGCAAGCGCGAGCTGTTTCGGCGCATCCTGCGTGACGAAGATCGGGACCTCGAGGCGTTCGATCGCGTGCGCTCCCCGATGGGGCTCGATATCGGGGCGGAGACTCCCGCAGAGATCGCTGTCTCCGTAGTCGCCGAACTGGTCGCCGTGCGCCGCGGCGCCGTTGCGGCCGAGAACGCCGGCCTTTCCGGCGAGGCAACCACGGTCAGGGCATGAACTCGCCCGTGCGGGTGGGTGCCGTCGTGCTGGCTGCCGGCGCATCGTCCCGTATGGGCAGTCCGAAACCACTGCTGCCGATCGCCGGGTCGACCTACCTCGACCATCTGCTGGGCAAGCTGCGCCAGGTTGCCGCGGACCCGGTTGTCGTCGTGCTCGGGTGCAAGGCCGAAGAGGTGCGGGCGCGGACCCATGCGGAAGGTGCCGTGGTTGTCGACAACGCCAGTTGGCGTGAGGGCATGCTGTGCAGCATCCATGCAGCGCTGGCGAGGTTGCGCCCAATCTCGGGTGTGGGAGCCATGATGCTCCTACCTGTGGATCAGCCGCGCGTGGCGGTCGCGACCATGGCCGAGGTCATCGCTACATGGACCGCGACGCGAGCGCCCGTCACGGTGCCAACGTACGAGGGGCGTCGCGGGCACCCGGTGATCTTCGATCGGGGGGCCTGGAGCGAATTGCTCACGGCGCCAACGGATGAGGGGGCTCGATCCGTGGTGCGAGCCTACGGTGGCGCGGTGGCCTGTGTGGCCGTCGACGATCCGTGGATCCTGGTCGATGCCGACACACCCGCCGACCACGATACGATGCAGCGCGGGGCAGGCGGCGACTGACAGCGACGACCGCGAAGCGGCAAGACGCGGTGCCTGGAAACGGGCGGCTAGTGTTCGGTTTCTTCGGGCGGTCGCTCACCGATCTTGGCGAAATCGGTGCCGCTTTCGGCGCCGTCGGAGAGACCGAGAAAGTCGCGCGCATGAGCTTCGAGGATCTCGTGGCTGCGCGCGTCGCCCAGATTCAACGCCAGCTCGTTGATGATCTTGATCTGCATCTGCATCCACTCCTGCCAGCAGGTGTCGCAGACCGCCTCGAGGAGCTGTTCGCGCAGCGGGCTGCCGAACGGCACGGGGGTCGAAATCGCGGCGCCGGTCGTTACCTCGGCTCCACTGCGGGTGGAGCGTACTGGGCAGGCGCGACAGTTGAACTGGTCAGTCATCGTAACTCCGTGGCGAACAAGATGGCGAGGAGATGATCGCCGCGCGAGGGGTGGCGCGCAAGCTCATCCCGGCGCGTGGTTTTCACTCTCGCGTTAAGGGCCTCGGCCCGCCGAGCGTTGCGGATGCGGCACCCGGGGTCATTGGCCGCCGGCAATGCGAACGCCGGCGCTTGCACCGATGCGCGTGGCCCCCGCCGCGATCATCGCCGCCGCGTCCTGGCGCGTGCCGATGCCGCCGGAAGCCTTGACTCCCATCATGCGCCCAACGGTGCGGCGCATCAGGGCCACATCTTCGATCGTAGCGCCGCCGGGCCCGAATCCCGTCGAGGTCTTGACGAAAGCGGCGCCGGCATCGCGCGCGAGACAGCAAGCTCGTGCGATCTCGTCCGGGGAGAGCAGTGCGGTTTCGAGGATCACCTTGACCAGTGCCGTGGGACTCCCCGCCTCGACAACGCCGCGAATATCTTCGCGTACGGTGTTGTCGTCCCCGGATTTCAGCGCACCGACATTGATCACCATGTCGAGCTCTGTCGCGCCCTCGGCTGCGGCGAGACGTGCCTCATGGGCCTTCGTGTCGCTGCGATTGGCGCCCAGTGGGAATCCAATCACGGTGCACGCGCGCACCGAGCTTCCCGCCAGTAGTTCGGCAACGAGTGGGACGTACCAGGGGTTGACGCAGACGCTGGCAAAGCCGAAGTCCACCGCCTCGGCACACAATGTTCGAACCTGCGTCTCGGTGGCCTCGGGTTTTAGCAGCGTGTGATCGATCAGTGGCGTGATCGCGTCACCAAGCGGCGGCGAACAGATCGCCAGGCCGACTCGATCGGCGCCGGCGTCGACGATCCGAGCGACGTCCTGGGGCGCCGCACAGCTTCCATCGCGGAGGCACCAGAAAGCCAGCTCTTCGATCTGGTAGCCGGACAACGAGTCGCGCAAGCTCTGTGCGAGGTGCTCCGCCAGTGCACGCTGCTCGTCCGCCACTACCGAAGTGGCGCTCGTTTCGCGCAGCCGTACGCCGAGGTCGCGAGCGCGGTCGCGCGCCTCGGGCGTGATCAGAGCCCCTGGCGGGACCACGAGCGCGGAGCCGGCAGCATCCTCGACCTCGCGTGCCGTGATGACCGCGCGGCTCCCCGTGTCGGGATTGGCCCCTGACCATCGCCGCTCGCCCTTGAGGTGTTGGACAGCGTCACAGACGAGCTGCTCGAGCTGCTCGGTGGTAAGTGGGCCCCGGGAATCTGACATCGTCTATCGGCCGCTCGTGTTCTGTCCGGCGCCGAGCACCGCGAAGTCCGTCGTCGTGGTCACCGACGTGCCCGCGATACGGTCCTCGATCGTCAGTTCGACCTCGTAGACTCCGGGACGGTATCCGGTGAGGGGCATGCCGAAGGAGAACGACTGGCGCGTATAGGGTGCCGGATGCGGGTACTGGCCCGGGATCGTGCGCACGGTGCCACCACCGCGGATCTCCCCAACGATGACCACATCGTTGGTGCTACTTTCCGGGTCCAGAGACATGCCGTAGGCCTGCAGGTAGAGCATCAGCGGTTGGGCGGGATAGTAGATACGACTCACGTTGGGAACGACCCGCATATCGCCGTGTTGGAAGTCGAGAAGTTCAGCATCGGGGCGGAGCTGAATCGTTTCGACCCGGCTTGCCAGAGTGAGCGTCGACACCCGTAGCCCCTCGGTGCCGAGATCCGGCACCTCGACCGCCTCGATCGCACGGCCGACGCGCTCGGAGGCGTTATCGCGGGCGACCACCGACAAATCGTACGTGCCAGGCGGCACCAGCAGCTGGAAGGTCTGCAGAATCTGGGTGCCGCGAAGTTCCTGAAACTCGTCGAAGGTGAGCGCGAAGCTCAGCCGCTTTTCCCGTTGCGCGA
>JAJCXS010000228.1 GCA_029263335.1 Acidobacteriota bacterium
CGCTGCAGAGGCGCCGACGCCATCGGCAACGAAGCGTTCGCGCCCGACGGTACGAGACGTCGCTGCATCCAGTTGGCCGACGTCGTACAAGGTGGCGTCGGCATCGAGAGATCGCGCGGTGGCCCGCAGTCGCTGCGTCGCCTCGCCCAGGTCCTCCGATCGCCAGAAGAAGGTGACGGCCTTGGAAGGCCGTTGGGACAGAGGTCGGTACACCTCCAGAGCCGTTGCGCGCTGTCCAAGGATCGGCCTTACGTCGCCGGCCACTCCGACGATCCGAACGATTTCGCCCTTGGGGTCGGCGCGACGCGATGGAGCGACGCGAAGAAACCTCCCAACCGCGTCGCCGTTCGGCCACAGTTCGTCCGCCAGCGCCTCGCTGACGATGGCGACGGGCTCACTGTCGGCTCGGTCGCTGGTGTAGAACACGCGGCCACGGCGAATCGGGATCTGCAGCGTCCAGTGGTAGCGCGGGGTTACGCTCGTCACCTGCGCGGTGACGCCGCCATCCTGGTAGCGTGCACCCTCCCGCGGGGCCGAAGACGAAGTGGCCCGCGTCGCATGCACGAATACCGTTCCGCGTCCTCGCGCGGGAAAGCTGGCGGGAGCGCGATCTGCGGCGGCCGAGCCGGAGATTTCTCGGGTGACGAACCCTCGGCTGACGATGCCGCGTAGGAAGCTCTGAGGCATATCGTCGCCCGCGACATCGTCCAGCTCGAGATCCACCGACGCCCGCAATACACCGGCGGGATCGAAGCCGAGATCGACGCGGCTCAGGTTGTTGATCGCACCAAGAAGAGCCGAGGCGGCTATGAGTAGCGTCACGCTTGCCCCCAGTTGGGCGATAGCGAGCGCGGATCCGAGGCGGCCGAAGGGCTCTCGACCGCCAACCACGCCCAAGATCAGTTCGTTTCTGGGGCGCGAGGCAACCAGCGCGGGTGCGATGGTGAAGCTCAGCCCGGACACCACGGCGACCGCCATAGCAAACGCGAGGATGTTGCCATCGATCGTGACATCGAGGCCTCCGGCATGGATGCCCGGTGCCAGCTCGTATCCTCGCAGCGCCTCGGAGGCCAGGCGCGCGACGGTGAGGCCGACCAGGGTGCCCGTGCCAGTCAGCAAGACGCCCTCGATGAGGATGTGTCGAAAGAGGTGACCACGGCTGGCCCCGAGAGCAGCTCTGACGGTGAGTTCGTGAGCTCGACTCTTGGCGCGGACCAGCAGCAGACCTGCGAGATTGGCGCAGGCGATAGCTAATAGCACAAGGACCATGACGAGCATGAGAACGGCGATCGGCCGTACTCGGCCGCCTACATCCAGGGGGACCCAGGCGGGGTAGTGCAGTGTCGCCGAGTCGTAGGCAAGGTGGCCGATTCTGCGTGGGATCACGACCGCGGCGACCTGAGCGGCAGCCGTATCCTGGTCGATCGTGGGAGCCAGACGACCGACGACACGCACGATGAAGGCCCCGGGCGCGGTAGGCCCGGTAGCGAGAAGTTCGTCGCGTTGCGCCATCGGCACCCAGATGTCCGTTTGAGCGTCGGCCCGCAGGCCGCCGAAGCCCTCTGGTGCCACGCCGATAATCCGGAAGTGGCGTCCGTTGAGGCGGACGATGTGGTTGACGACGTATTCGTGGCCCCCGAACTGACGCTGCCAAAGTCGGTGCGAGATCACGGCGAAGGCGTAGCCCCTCGGGTCAGCTCCCTCGACCGGGCTCAGCCAACGCCCACGGGTCAGCCTCACGCCAAGCCCGGCGAAGTAGTTGTCGGTCACGAGCATGCCGCGCAAGCGCCCCGCTGCGCCTCCATCGTGCAGATGCACGGGGAACTCCCAGTAGCCAACGAGCGATTCGAACGTGGTCGACTGGTTCCGGTGGAGCAGGTACGCGGCGTACGAGAGCGGTATGGTCTGGCCCCTGAAACGGCCCTCCATGCGCACGAGCTGTTGAGGGTCGCGCACCTGCTGCGGGGGGCGCCACAGCACCGAGTACATCAGGCTGAATACCGCTACGTTGGCGCCGATCCCGAGCGCCAGCGTCATCACGGCCGCACTCGTGGCAACGGGAGTCCGACGTAGCGAACGAACACCAGACCGCACGTCATGCGACAGAGTTTCCCACCGGGGGACAAGGGGGGGGCGACGGAGCTGCCCTACCAGTCCACTGCCCAGGGCCGCGCCGATCTCCCGCGCCCACAACAGCGCGCGGGTACCTCGTCCATGGCTACGCGCCTCGTCGAGGCGACTGGCGAACGTGTGCCACATGTCGTCACCATCGAGCCGGCGGACCCGTGCTGGGTAAAGCCACAACAGCGCGCGGAACAGGCGAGGAGGCCGTCGCTCAAGCATGTTTGTTGCTCCCGCTGCCGCTCGTCAGCAAGCGCTTTCGGCGGGCTACATCGAGCACGGCCGTGAGCTGCCGAAGCTCCGCCTCCACGGCGGCGAGGCCACGTGCTGTCGGTGCATAGAATCGTCGCCGCTGATCGTCGCCCTCCGGCCGCGCCACATGCTCGATCAGGTTGCCGTCGATCATCCGGCGCAGCGCCAGGTACACCGTGCCGGTGGCGGGCTTCAGCCGGCCCTCCGTCGAGGCCACGATCTCCTTAATGATGCCGTAACCGTGTCGCGGTTGGTCGGCAACAGCTAGCAGGATCTGGAGTGTCAGAGGCGTGAGTGGTTCTTTGGAGGGGGCTCCGGTGCTAGGCATGTTGGAGATCCGGTTCGCGTGGCAGGTTTGTTCTGTTCAGTATGGGGTCAATGTATAGATGAACAATACATTAGTTGTCAAGAGATCCCGCAAACACCTCTCGTTACACCTCGTAAATCGTGGCGCCGGGTGGTTTAGTGAGCCAGCGAAGGCGTCCCCACCAGGAGCTGAAGTGAGAGGAACCTCTAGGTGCCTGCGGGCTAC
>JAJCXS010000229.1 GCA_029263335.1 Acidobacteriota bacterium
CGCGTCTCGCCCCTGTTCGAAAGCGAAGCGAATCAGCGCCAGGCCACCCAGCTCCCCGACCACGTAAACCCCTGCTACCGTCGATTGATAGGTCTCGTCGAGCAGGGGCATGTCGGCTCGAGCACTCACGTCGCCGAGACCCACCGTGATCGCCTCCACCGGACACGCCGGTTCACACGCGCCATGCCCCACACAGCGAAGGCCGTTAACGATGGTCGAGGTGCCACCAACAATGTCGAGCACATCCCCCTCGGGACAGGCACCGACACACGTCGCGCACCCGATACAACGGGTCGCATCAACCAACGGATACTGCGCACTGGGCTGGTCGAAGCCCAACGCCGCCGACTCTGCCTTGCGAGACTCGGCTATCCGCCCTCGGCGCCGGAATGCGAGCGCGTAGGGCACGATCATCGCTGCCGCGACTGCCAGGGCTAGCCCCCAGACGAGCAACTCGCCTGCTCCTGCCGCTGTGGACGGCGCTAGAATCGGAACCCTGCCTCAGCCACGGCTCGTGTGCCGTCGATCGCGCCACCCTGCCCCACCTCGAAACCGCCACGCAGGTACAGTCCGCTCGACAGATCGTAGGTCAGGTCACCGCCTGCCCGTCGGCTGTTGAGCGCCACGGGCACGACGCTGGAGCCGCCCAGGAAGCTGGGCTGAAGAAGCCGCGTGTTACTGAAGTAGTTGTAGTAGGCGACAAAGTGCAAATCACGAGCCAACGAGCCCGAGAGACGCGCGGTTGCGACGACCCCTTTGCTTCGCGAACCATCGTAGAAATGAACGGTGGCACCGGCCCGAACGTGGCCCAGACGCCAGCTGGCACCTAAGTTGCCCGCGTAGGTCCGCTCGTTGGTCCCCTGCTGTGAGCGAACGGAGCCACCGAAAGTAACGCTGCCCGACCGCCCGAAACCAACGGTAGCGCCGGCCCTGACAGACGTTCGAAAGAGCAGATCGAGCGGATCGCCACCGATGCCGGTCACGCCCGGGAGCGGATCGCGTCGAGTGTGGTAGCCAGCGTAGAGGCGGGTCCGGCCGGCAAGCCGATACGTGACCGAGAGCGACAGGGTCGACAACCCCGTCCCGCGTTCGGGGCGATCGCTGCTCGGCAAGCTGAAGTCCACCTCCGCCCGCTGGAACAGCGACCACTGCGGCGACGAATACGACGTCTCGAAGCTGACGTAATCACGGGTACCGCGCGCGAACTGCGCCCGCACGCCGGCAACCACCACCGCGATACGGTGCTTCCCTGATGGACGGGGATCACCGAACCGCATGAAGGCCCCGTACTTGTTCTGGGCGAAGTCCACGCGAATGCCATCGACGGCCGGCACGGCGCCTCCGAAAGCGCCGACTCGCACCGAGGGAGCAAGGCGAACCTGCAAGAGGCCTCCGTCGAGGTATCCCAGGCCCACGAATGGACTGACGCCGACCCGGCCCAGCACGTAGCTAAACCGTCCATCGGGCGGCTCGTAGCGCAGCGATACCTCGTAGAGCCGATTGCGCGTTTCTGTCAACGGGGTCGTCGGGCTTCCGACGACCGTGCGCGAAACCTGACGCATCCGTGTTCGCACTCGAACCGAGTACGGCTTGCCGCCAATATCACGAAAGCGCAGGCTGGCCCGCCCGGTAACATCGTTGACATCCCGGGCAGCAAAGCCACCGTCCTTGAACCCTTCCCATGCCACGGAGATCGTACCGCTGGTGCGCATCCGCGGCGTGCTGGGTCGTCGCTGCTGCGATCCAGGCAGCCAGCTCGGGCTCCGCGCGGGAGCGGTCGGGCCAGGCGCGGATGGCTCGAGCGCCGGGGCTGCTGACGATACCGGCGCGGCCGTCACCGTGAGCAGTGCTGTCAGCGGGGTCGCCGATAGTGCTAGTAACGCTGCCAGCGAATCCGTTGCCGTAATCGGCACAACCTCGCTGACGATGCGCGCGGTGGCCGAGTGTTTGGCGAGAAAGACGATCTCGATCTTCCCGATGGAGCTGCCCTCGCGTTTCACTACCAGCGTCTGCCCAAGGGTCAGGCCGACGGCCTCGCCGCCATCGAGGAAGACGTGATCCCCGGCACGTCGCCGTACCATCGCGTCGACCGTGTTGCTCGTCGCACCCGGTCCCGCCCAGGCGGAAGCCGACCACAGAGGCAGCAGGCCTACGATTAATCCCATGGCCACCGCTCGCCACGATCTCATCTCGGGTCCTCCGGCACCGAACGCCAGTCATCTGGCGGGCGCAGTTCGGGGAATCGTTCCTGCAGGGACCAGATCAAACCGGCGACGCCGAAGCGATCGTCGCCGCGTGGGTGGCACTGGAAACAGGCGGTGCTCACCCACTGGTAGCCATTGATTCCTCTGTGCTCGTCGGCCATCTCCGATTGGTTGTGTTCGTGACAGTTGATGCACTCGAACTGCGCGAAATTGTTGGAGTTCGGGTGACAATCGGCGCAATCGTTCCACTCGTTGCGGTGCTCGCCCGAGTAGATCGGGAAGAAGAACCCGTCGTGGTTGAAGGTCGCATCCTCCCAGCGCTGCTCGGTGTGGCATCCCTCGCAGTTGGTCGGGAACCCCGCCTGTCCGTGATTCGGGTTGTTCGTGTTGTTGTAGTCGGACCGATGGCACGAGTAGCAGTCGGTCGGTGTGCCGGCATAGGTGCCACCCACGTGGCAGGTCTCGCAGTCCAACTGCCTGTGGGCACCCTGTAGCTGGAAGAACTGATCGTGGTTGAACGTCGCCCCCTCCCAGCGCTGCTCCGTATGGCAGGTCTCGCAGTCGGTCGGGAAGCCCGCCCGCTCGTGGTTCGGGTCCTTCGTACCGTCGTACTCGGGCTTGTGGCAGGCGTAGCAGTCGGTGGGTGTGCCGGCGTAGGTACCGCCCGCATGACAGGTCGCGCAGTCCAACTGCCTGTGCGCACCCTGTAGCTGGAAGAACTGGTCGTGGTCGAAGGTTGCCCCCTCCCACTCGCGTTCTGTATGGCAGGTTTCGCAGTCTCTCGGGAACCCGGCCCGGTCGTGGTTCGGGTCCCTCGTGCTGTCGTACTCGGGCTTATGGCAGGAGTAGCAGTCCGTCGGTGTGCCGGCGTAGACCCCATCGACATGACAGGTCTCGCAGTCCAGACGCCGGTGAGCGCCACGCAGCTCGAAGAACTGGTCGTGCTCGAACCTCGCCCCCTCCCATCGACGTTCGGTGTGGCAGGTCTCGCAGTCGGTCGGGAAACCCGCTCGCCTATGGTTCGGGTCCTTCGCGGTGTCGTACTCGGGCTTGTGGCATGAATAGCAATCGGTGGGTGTGCCGGCGTACGCGCCGTCCACGTGGCACGTCTCACACTCCAGCTGCTTGTGAGCTCCTTGCAGCTGGAAGAACTGGTCGTGCTCGAACGTCGCCCCCTCCCACCGCCGTTCCGTGTGGCAAGCCTCGCAGTCGGTCGGGAAGCCCGCCCGAGCGTGGTTCGGGTCCTTCGTATCGTCGTAGTCAGCTACGTGGCACGAATAGCAGTCGGTCGGCGTGCCCGCGAACGCCTCGTTCACGTGACAGCCCTCGCAGTCCAGCTGCCGATGCGAACCCAGCAGCGGGAAGAAGGCGTCGTGATCGAGCACAGCACCGCCCCAGTCCGACGTCGAATGGCACGCCTCGCACGCGGTGGGCAGCCCGGCCTGCGCGTGGTTCGGGTCGGTGGTGCCGTCGTACTCGGCGGCATGGCAGTCGTAGCACTCGCTGGGGGTGCCTGCGAATCCGTCAAGGTGACAGCTGGCGCAGTCCGCCGCGACGTGCGCTCCGCTGAGAGGGAAAGCCCGGTGATCAAACGCGACGTTGCTCTGCCACCCCGTGTCCGTATGGCACGCGGCACAGTCGCTCGGGAATCCGTTCACCGCGTGGTTCGGGCTCGTGGTCGCGGCATAGTCGGCCTCATGGCACGACTCGCACTCGGTCGGTGTAGTGGCAAATTCGGTGGGCGGCGGCGACGTATGGCACGAGTCGCAGTCGACCGTCGCGTGCGCGCCCTGCAACGGGAACAGCGTGGTGAAGTGATAGATGAAGATCTGTTGGCGGTCCTGCCACCCTGCCGAGGTGTGGCAGGTCTCGCAGCCGAAGCCGAGTTCGCCGCGATGGGGCTCGGTATGGCAATCAGCGCAAGCCGACGGCACGTACTCGAATACCAGGCTCTCGTGGCAGGCCGAACAGCTGGCAACCCCGTGCCCCGCCTCCAGGTCGAAGCCGGTCGCCTCAGCGTGATCGAACACCAGGGGATCACGCAACTCGGTCCATGAAGCGGCGCTATGGCAATCGGCACAGGCAGTGTCGATGTCACCGTGAGGGTTGGTGAATCTCTGCTGGGCCGAGCCCAGGGCCGGTGCGGCAGAAGACGAACCGGGAGCGGCCAGCGACGCCCCGAGGGTCCACATCGCCACGACGAACAACCCTCCAGAAACAGTACCTAGAAACGCGCGCACGGTATCCATCACGGGAGTCCTCCTGCCCCTAGCGGGGTGTGACAGCCTTCGCACTCCATGGCCAGGGGTCGGTAACGCACGAACGTCCCGCGCGCGTCCGTCTCGGGCGTGTGGCAGGCGAGGCATCCGACCGTCGCGTGGGCCCCCTCCAGCGCGAAGCGGGCCGTCCCATGGTCGAATCTGTGCGTTCTCCAGTCGGCGGTCCCGTGGCAGGTCTCGCACGCCGAGCGAGTCGCGTCGGCGGCCGCGAACTGCGCTCGGTGCGCGTCGTCGTGGCAGCTGTCACAGGTCGTCACCAAGCCGGTGAACGGCAGCGACCTGGCAACGCCGGGAAGTGCGACTGCCCCACCCCCCGGCCGGTGGCATTCGCTGCAGCGAGTCTCGAGGTGCTTGCCCTCCAGAAGAAACCCCGTGGCCGCATGGTCAAAATCCACAACGGACCACGTGGTGGTCGCATGACAGGAGCTACACGGCCTCCCGGCACCCGGCACGGCGGCGGTGCTGCTAGTCACTCTGCTAGTAGTGCGGCTGACGGTCGTGGTAGTACGGGCGCTTGGGTTCGCCCCGTGAACGGCGCGGGGAGTATCGTGCGGCCCGGCATGGCACGACTCACAGATGAAGCCCGCGAAGCGGAGCTGGGCGGTGAGCACAGCAGCATCGCGAGTGATCACCTCGTGCGCCACGCGCAGCAGCCCGTCCGCCGCCAGTTGGCCCACCGGACGGGCAACATGACACTGATTGCAGGCCACCTCCAGGTGCGCTCCCGTCAACGGGTACGCTGCGCTGGTATGGTCGACCGGCGAGTAGTCGGCGGGCGCGAACCCGGCGATGCTGTGGCAATCGTCGCAACCGCGCTCAGCGCCGAGGGCGACCTGACCGTAGTGCGCGTCGATGTGGCAATCCTCGCAGCGGGCGAAGTTCTCGACGCGATAGCCCGCACCGGGCTCATGGCACGCCACGCACTTCACCTCAGCGTGCTTTCCTTCCAGCACGTAGCGGGTCAGCGCGTGGTCGAAGTCCGCGTCGCGGCGCTCCCACCCTGCGGTCGTGTGGCAGCTCGAACAGGCTCCCTCGATTCTGCCCTCGTGGGTGTCGGTATGGCAGTCGTCGCAGCGGGCAGAGGCGAGAGGCCGGTAGCGGTGGTACGCGCGATCACCCGAGGGTAACGCCGCGCCCTGGGTGATCTGGTGACACTCGGCGCACGGCACCTGGCCGTGCAGCCCCGTGAGCGCGTATCGAGTAGTTGCATGATCGAAGCCGCTGGCGGGCTGCCATCCGGAGTCCGAGTGACAGCTCTCACACCCACGGGCACCGAACTGGCCGCGGTGTTCATCCGCGTGGCAAGAAGAACACTCCAACTTGTCGTTCCGAAACGGGACAAACTCAGGACTCATGGAGCGGCCACGGCGATCAACGGCCGGACCCGCGTGCACAGGCTCGTGACAGCTCGCGCACTCCAGGTCTCGATGTGAACCCTGCAATGGGAACCTGCTCTCATCGTGCTCGAAGAGCGCGGGCTTCCATTCCGGGCCGGCATGGCATTGGCTGCAGCTCATTTCAGCGAATTGCTGCCGATGCTCGTCGACGTGACACGTATCGCACCGTTGACCGAGGCCCAGAAAGGTGCGATTGAGGTCCTTGTTGCGGAGTCGGAGTTCCGCAACTGCCATCGTCTCGATGTTTGCGCTGCGGTGACAGTCGCGGCAACTCGCGTCCGCGTGGCGCTCCCCGAGCAGGTACCCCGCCAGCGCGTGGTCGAAGGTCTCCATCCCGGACTCGCCCCACCAGACAAGTTCGAACTCGCTACCGTGATGGTCGACGTGGCAGCGCGCGCAGTTCGCGTACTCGTCGCTGGCATGCAACCCCAGGCCTTTCTCGATTCGCCGTGCCAGCGGGACGTGACAGCCGAGACAGCGAGCCGGGTCAACCCCGCGCTCCGGCGAGTGGCATTCCAGACAGCCGTCGTTGCCGTCGAGATCAGCGTGAGGACGGCTGAGAGGACCCGGAGAGATCTGCGCCAGCGCACCCTCCCCCGGCCATAAAGTGACAACGAACGCCACCGATAGCGCGCCCACGAGATGGCGCGGGACGATTGTCACGAGCGCCCACCCAGGGCATAGCCGGTGACCATGGCCACCAGGATGTGGATCACCATGAACAGGTACATCACCATGGCGAACGGCTTGTGCGCGACGTGCCAATAGTGGAAGACACGTTGCGTCGCCTGGCACAGCGCAATGCGCCGCCGCAGCCGCCACTGTTGCCGTAACGTCCGCCCGATCTCGCGTCGTAGCCGCGGCGGCGTACCGCTGCTGAGCAGCACCCGCCGCACCCGAAACGGCAAGCGCAGGTCGTCGAGCATGGAAGTGGCGATGGCGAAGGGGCAGCCAGTAGTAGGCGTTGAGGGCCTCAGGGACTCGAGGCGCCGCAACATCTCTTCCGAATCGCCAACCTCGTGTCGCAGCCGCGCGGTCAACTCCGCCTCGCGGCGGTCCACTTCCTTCAGCGACATCTCGTCGCCGCGTTTTGTCCTCGGAATCTGTAGATAGAGGTAACGGCCCAGTACGCCGCTGACCGCCACTACGATCATCGACCAGAAGCTCAGGGCCACCAGCCCCTGGACCTTGAAGGACGTGTGCAGCACGATCAGCAGCGGCCCCACCACCCCCAGCCAGATGTGAACATCGAGCCATCCAGATAATGGCCCGAGTTTGCGCATCGGCGCCCAACGCTTGCGGGCGGAGTAGCCCAGCAGCAGGACCATCATGGCCGACCCCGCCACGCCGAGCGCGTGGCCGACCGCGCCCCCCGGCTTCAGCGTCCAGTAGCCCGGATGCCGCGGGCGCTCGATGAGCGCTGTCGCGTAGTAATCGCTCCCAGCGACGGAGAACCACAGCAACACTCCGATCCCGACTAGCCAGAGCAGCCTCAGGCCATACCGAGAAATGTCTGTTTGCATGAGCCTCTCGGTGTATCAACAGCGACGCCTGCGAACCGCACGTCGGCCCGAATCGTCAACATCAGGGAACAACGTTGCGCAGGCGCGACCATCGGCGCACCAACATGTATCGCGCCTTCGATCCCGCTCGGGCGCGACAACATATGTAAGAGGGCTCACAGCGCCGCCGTGGAACATCTCTTTTTGCAGCAGTCGCCGTTTGTGTGACTCCGCCATGGGGCGAATCACCTGCCCGCCGCCGCGGGGGGGGGGGTGCCCTCTAGCGCGCCTCGAGGAACGCTCGCGCTTCAGCCTGAAAAGCTGGCTGGTAGTCCTCGCGGTCCTTCAGCACCATGCGGTACTGATGCGCGGCGAGGTCGTCGCGCCCGCGCTCATGGTAGAGCCGTGCGAGCAGACCGCGAGCGACCGCGGTTGGCTGCAGGTCGTCGCCAGCTGCCCGAGCCAGGCCGCTCTCGAGCACCAACTCGGCCTCGACCGCCTCCCCCGCCGCCGTCAGGGCTCGCGCGAGCTCCACGTACGTGGTGATCACGAGCGGCGCGGACTCAATGGCGCGCCTAAAATGACCGATGGCAGCCTGACGATCGCCCGCCGTCGTCGCTCCCCACCCCGCGACGAGCCCCTCCCAGGCCGCGGCAATGCCCGGTGCCCAAGGCCGCACGCCGGCTGCCGGCTCATACACATGGGCCTGTAGTTTCGCCGGCATTGATGCGCGATCGTAGACATGGCGGTTGCCCACGTCGAACCGCGCCAGGGAGTCAGGGAGCCACTCGCTCACCGAGGGAAGAGGAAAGCTCTCCACCGACAGCGCCGGGATCGCGTAGTGAACCGGAACCAGCACGCGCGCGCCTGTCGCCGACCAGGCGGCAATCGACTCGCTCGCATCGCCGAACGGCGGCACAAAGACCACATCAATCGCACCCAGGCGATCGATCAACTCCGCCGACGGTAGGCGGTTGTCACCCGGGTGCAGGAAGCGGAGCCCGTCCGCTTCGACGATCCAGACATTGTTGTAGGGTTCGGAGCCGTTTTCGCGGAAACGTTGCCAACCTCGGTGAGCATCGGCAATACCGATGACGGCGACGTCACCCACGGCGTACCTCGCGGCCGCGCGGAATACCGGCACGTGGGAGTCCACGACATACGAGGCGTCGTGATCGTAGTGCGGGTGGGTGATCAGCACGGCGTCGACCGCGAGGCCACTCGGAAAGCTGTAGCCCATCCAGCGATTGCCATTGTACGGATCGATGAGCACGCGGGCGCCACCTGATGACTCGATGACCACCGCCGCGTGCGCCACGTATTCCACCGTCACCGCGCCGCCCGCCGTCGGTGCCTGGGCAGCCAGGTCCGAGCCCACAAGAAGCATCGCGAGACCCAGCAAGCTGCACCATCGCACGGCCATTCCGTTCATCAATCCGCTCCCTTCACGCCGATGCCCGGGGGGGGGGGACACCTCGATTTCACTCACCCATGCCCTTGGTTCGGTTTCTCCAGCCGCGCCGAGTACTTTGCCGAAATTTCGTAGAACGATTGAGATCGTCCCCGTGCTCGGCAAGTATTGGTCGCCCGCACAGGTTCCCATGCCTCTGGGTCTGGAGTCTCGCCACCACGCCCCCCAGGCGCAGCCCGAACTACTCGTCCAACCTGGAGCGCTCTCTTGATGACGACAGCGAAACCACGATTCAGTGTCCCGCACCCGCTCGTTCTGCTCACTGGCTGCGTGATTCTGGCGGCCTTGGCGAGCTACGTCGTCCCGGCCGGGGAGTTTGATCGGGTCGTCAACGAGGCGACGGGCCGGACGGTTGTGGTGGCAGGCACCTACCAGCCCGTCGAGGCCACCCCGGTCGGTTTCTTCGACGCGATGGTCGCGCTGCCACAGGGCATGATCGAAGCGGGCGAAGTCATCTTTCTGGTATTCCTGATCGGCGGCGCATTCAGCGTGGTCGACGAGACCGGGGCGTTCCGGCGTGGAGTGACCTCATTGGTCCGGGCGCTCGGTGGTCGGGACCTGCTGGTGATCCCGATCGTTTCGCTGTTCTTCGCCGCCGGAGGTGCGGTGGAGAACATGCACGAGGAGATCATCCCGCTGATCCCCGTGCTCATCATCCTGACTCGCCGGCTCGGCTTCACCCCGATCGTGGCGCTCGCGATGAGCATCGGCGCCGCCGTCGTCGGATCGGCGTTCAGCCCCATCAATCCCTTCCAGGTACAGATTGCGCAGAACCTGGCTGAGTTGCCGCTCGGCTCGGGCGGACTTTTTCGCGGACTCTTCCTGATCCTGGCACTAGCGGTCTGGGTGGGACTGACCATGCGCTACGCGCAGCGGACACGGCGCGCGACGGAAGATGTCGAGGACACGGGCGACGCCGGCATGGAGGGCAATGACTGGATGATCTTCGCGATCATCGGCGCTGCGTTCACCATCTTGGTGATCGGCCTCCTGCGATGGGGCTGGGGCTTCAATCAACTCTCGGCCGCGCTGTTCATCATGGGAGTGATCATCGGCCTGCTCGCGCGCATGGGGATCACCGGCACCGCCGAGGCTTACGTGCGCGGATTTCAGGGCATGGCGTACGCCGCCCTGCTGATCGGTTTCGCGCGCGCGATCTTCGTGGTGCTCGAGAACGGGCGGATCGTCGACACCCTCGTGCACGGTATGTTCACGCCACTCGAGAGCATGCCGCTGTTGGCATCGAGCCTCGGCATGATCGTCGCGCAGGCGCTCATCCACATTCCGGTGCCGAGCGTCAGCGGCCAGGCCGTGCTCACCATGCCGCTCCTGGTACCACTCTCCGATCTGCTCGGACTGTCCCGGCAGGTCGTAGTGCTGGCGTACCAGTACGGTGCTGGCCTGTGCGACATGCTCACACCCACCAACGGGGCGCTGTTCGCGATGCTCGCCGCCGCCGGGGTGCGCTACGACGACTGGATTCGCTTCGCAATACCGCTGTACCTGGCGCTCATCGCCCTGGGGAGCCTCTCGATCGCCATCGCCATCGCCATCGGACTGTGAACGCGACGACTTCAGGAGACTTGCTGATGCCTGCTGACGATTTCCGATTCCTCTCCGGTCACTTCCGCGTTCACCACCGGCGACTCCAGGAGCGGCTCTCCGGCGCCGACGACTGGCTGACCTTCGAAATGGAGCTCTGGGGCTATCCGGTCATGAACGGAGCCGCCTTCGTGGACGAGATGTACGGCGATGTGGACGGCAAAGACTTCTGGGGTATGACGCACCGGATCTACGATCCCGCGCACGAGGAATGGAGTCTCTATTGGTCCGACACCTGGCACCCCGGCCTGTGCCCGCCCATGCGCGGCAAGTTCGAGAACGGCACCGGCGAATTCCTCGGTCATGACGTCGAAGACGGCCGCCCCGTACTGGTCCGCTTCCTATGGTCTGGCATCGACGGCCCCCTGCCGCGATGGGAGCAGGCCTTCTCCACCAACAACGGCAGGACCTGGGAAACCAACTGGATCATGGAGTTCGAGCGCATCGCCGACTCGCCTGACCGGCATCCGCAACGAGCTTTCTAGCTCCCCGGCTATCAGCGCATGAGATCGTGACAACCTGAAAGGCTCAACGCGCACGATCCAGCGACGCAGTTCCGGCGCACATGGAGCATCAGCAGGTGCGCGGGTCCAACCCATGCCGAGATCGTGTACTGGCCGGATCCCCGAACCTCGACCGCCGAAACCTCGCACAACTGAGGCATCCCCAAACGCTTCCATACGATGCCGCACGATGTCGTTGGCATCGTGTCGGATTCAACGCCAACGGAGCGCACTAGGTCCGCGACCTCCGGCAGGATGCTGGCCGGCACGTTCGGGCCGACTTCGATGTTGCGCGCCACACCGGGACAGCCCGGCGGATCGACCATCTTGCCCACCGGCGCCACGACGTCGGCCAGGGTCTGAGCCGTTCGTCTCCAACATTCCCACTCAGCGACACCGCGCTCACGACCGCAGGTAATGGAACGGTGCCAGCGCACACGGTTCGTCGCCTCATGGGGAGCGAGATCGACGATGGTGACACGATCCCGGTCCGGTTCCGTCGGTCGCATCCGACGGTCCGCGCGAAGAGTGAATACGTCAGCGTCGGCATAAGTCCGGCGCAGTGCGTCGGCGAGTTCAGCTCTCTCCGCCGGAGACTGTGGCCCCGTACGCGGACCGTGCGTCGGGACACAATCGGGCCGCTCCATCTCGGGAGCGGGCTCACGCTGCCACCCGGGCGCCCAGGCGAGAAAGTACCCGTAGTCCATCGCCTCCGGGCCCTCGATGGCGATTGCGTAATGCAGCGGCAATCCGGTTCGCGTATCAAACCAGATGGTCTGCCACTGCGCCTCGAAATCGGCACGCTGCGGCACGGCGTAGGGATAACGAAGGCCGCGAGCCTCGACCCCGTCTACGTCGCGAAACCCGGCGTCCTCGATGCGCCCGGCGTCGATGTTCCACAGGTCGAACATCCCGTCCATCACCCTCGGCTCGGTCGAGCCGAATGCCGTCACCTGCCACATCGACCCGGCCCTTTCCCACCTGAGGATCAACTCTCCGTCCAGCTCAGTCCCGTCACAGCGTCGCGCCCCGAGACCCGGCCATTCCGTGGCCCTGTCACCGTACAAGATCGAACGAACACGCGGCCCGGGTCCGACCGTGACCATCCCGCCTCCGAAGCCGCCGTACGACATGAAGCTCTGGCCGACAATCAGGTCGGCAGTCAACGACCTGATCGCCTCCAGGTCGGCCCGAGTCAGCTCACCCGGAGTCTGCAGCAGGTCCATCACGCTCGGCGCCGACGCCTGCGGCAGCGCCAGGGCTACCGTGGCGGCCAATATCCCCGTCATCAATCTCATGGTTTCAACCTGTCTACCGCGCTATCCCCTCTTGTCCATCACCTGAGGTCCCTCGTAGTAAGGAACCACCATGATCACCTTCTTACGACGGTCCGCGCCACGACTCCCTTCCGTCCAGCCGCCGGCACGCAGCCCATCGCCCCACCGTCTTGCGCCTGCTTCCCGGGATGAGATCGACTGGTCGGATCCTCCAGGGTCCGCTGCTGGCGCCGGCACGTGCACGGCGCTTTTCGGCCCTGGGTGATCCCGGGCGGGGCGAGCATCATGCCTGCGGGCAGCATCGCGCCCGCATGAAGTGCGGCCAGCACGCCCTACACGCGACGCCACGAAAGGTCGAGAAACGCGCCCGGCGGGGACCGCTGCCCGCAGGCATGATGCTCGCCCCGCCCCCCTCCACCACCCACAAGAAAAGCGCCCGCCACACAGGCGAGCGCTAGCAGTGGACCCTGGGGGATTTGAACCCCCGACCTCTGCCTTGCGAAGGCAGCGCTCTCCCAACTGAGCTAAGGGCCCAAGGTCCCAAGAAGGGACAGATCTCTTACTCGGTCTTGTCTTCGTCTTCTTCCGAGGTCACATCTTCCGCGACGGCATCCTCGTCGGAAGCGTCGGCATCAGGCGCCTCTTCAGCGACGTCGCCGGCCTCGTCGGCCGCCGTCTCGACTTCTTCGACCGCCTTGACCGGGTCACCAGCCGCCGCCAGCGGGCCCGTGTACTTGGGCTTGTTCCGCTTCTTGCGTTCCGGCATGTCAGCCTCGACCATCTCGATGATCGCCATCTGCGCGTCGTCACCCGCTCGGGTTCCGCCGAGTTTGATGATCCGCGTATAGCCACCGGGACGCTCGCTGTAGCGCGGTGCGATCTCGTCGAACAGCTTCTTCAGGACCGCCTTGTCACGAATGAGTCGGGCCGCCCCGCGACGCGAGGTCAGGGTGTCCTTCTTGCCCAACGTGATGAGCTTCTCGGCGTACGGACGCAACGCCTTGGCCTTGGCCTGAGTGGTGCGGATCTTCTCGTGCTTGAAGAAGTCCGTGACCATGTTGCGCATCATCGCCTTGCGATGCGCGGGCGTGCGGCCCAGTTTCGGAGTTGTTTGCCGGTGGCGCATGAGATTCTCCGACTAGCTGGCGTCAGGGGCTGGCGGCAGGTCGGACAAGTCCATGTCGAGGGTCAGGCCCATCTCGGCCAGAACCTCCTTGATCTCCATGAGCGACTTCTTGCCGAAGTTCTTCGTCTTCAGCATTTCGGGCTCACTCTTCTGCACGAGATCGCGGATTGTCCTGATGTTGGCATTCTTGAGGCAGTTGTAGGACCGAACCGACAGCTCGAGCTCGTCGACGGAACGGTTCAGGTGTGCGTAGAACGCCGTGAAGTCCTGATCCGGCTCCTCCGGTACCACCTCGGGCTCCTCCTCGATATCGACGAAGATAGCCAGATGGTCACGCAACAGCTTGGCGCCCAGCGCGATCGCGCGATCGGGCGTCACGGTTCCGTTGGTCCAGAGCTCCAGCACCAGACGCTCGTAGTCGGTGTCACGACCCAGCCGAGCACGCTCGACCTTGTAGTTGACGCGACGCACGGGCGAGTGCACAGAGTCGATCGGAATCCACCCGATGCTCATCTCGTCCTCGAGGTTCGCGTCCGCCGGCCGGTAGCCGCGTCCACGCGCGAGGCGCAGCTGCATGTCGAGCGCGCCCCCCTTGGCGAGGGTACAGATGTGCGCATCCGGATCGATGCAGGTGAAGTCGGGGTCATCCTCGATGTCCGCCGCCGTCACCGGCCCGGGCCCCTTCTTCTTCAGGGTCAGGGTCTTGGTGCCATCGACGTTCAGGCGGAACGGCACGGCTTTCAGATTGAGGATGAGATCGGTCGTATCCTCAACCACGCCCGGCAGCGAGCTGAACTCGTGCAGAACGCCCTCGACCTTGAGGGCCGTCACGGCCGCGCCCTCGACGGACGACAGCAGCACGCGGCGCAGGCCATGGCCCACGGTCATGGCGAACCCGCGCTCGAATGGCTGAGCGATGAACTTACCGTACTGATCGGTCAGCGAGTCGAGGTCAACCTCGAGTCGCTTCGGTCGCTGGAACCCAGTCCCAAGCATGTGACCTCCTACGAACCGGAGAAATGCGGGTCGCGTTTTGGACTAACTGATTACTTCGAGTAAAGCTCGACAATCAGCTGTTCTTGGATCTCGATATCGATGTCTTCGCGCATGGGCAACCGGGCAACCGTGCCCGTGTAGTTGTCGAGGTCAACCTCGACCCAGCCCACGGTGTAGCCAGCCCGAGCGCTCTCCGCAGCCAGAGCGATCTCGGGGTTCTTGTGGCTCTTCTGGCGCACCGCAATCACATCACCCTGCTTTACCTGGGCGGACGGGATGTCGAGGCGCGAGCCGTTGACGGTCATATGCCCATGCTTGACGAGCTGCCGCGCGTGGGCCCGCGTGTGGCCAAAGCCCATGCGATACACCACGTTGTCGAGGCGCCCCTCGAGCTGCATGAGCAGCGCCTCACCGGTAACTGCCCGCCGGCGAGCGGCCTCTTTGAAGTAAAGACGGAACTGCCGTTCGAGAACTCCGTAGAGTCGCTTCACCTTCTGCTTTTCGCGCAGCTGGATCGCGTAGTCAGACGGGCGACGGCGGCGACTGCGGCCGTGCTCGCCCGGCGGATACGGGCGTCGGGTGAACGCACAGTTCTTCTTGCCGCAAAGGGACATCCCTTCGCGCCTGCACTGCTTGCATTTGGGTCCGGTGTAACGCGCCAACTCGCTGCCTCCTCAGACCCGGCGCCGCTTGGGAGCGCGGCAACCATTATGCGGAATCGGGGTCACGTCGCGAATGACCGTGATGTTGATGCCGGCTGCGCCGAGCGCCCGAACCGCGGATTCGCGTCCGGCACCTGGCCCCTTGAGCCGAACTTCACAGCGACGCAGTCCATGGTCCTTGGCCGCGAAGGCCGCTTCCGTTGCAGCGATCTGCGCCGCGAACGGCGTGCCCTTACGGGAGCCGCGGAAGCCCTTTGAACCGGAACTGCACCAGGCAATCGCATTGCCCTCGGTATCCGTGATCGTGATGATGGTGTTGTTGAAGGTCGCCGAGATGTGGGCAACACCCTCGGGGATATCCTTCTTGACCTTTTTCTTACCCGGCTTTCTTTTCGCCATCGGTGATCCTGCTCGCCTTCGCTAGGCCTTGACGTCGACTTGACGTCAGCGCCCGGCGACCTGCTTTTTCTTGATCGCCAGACCCTTGGGGCCCTTGCGAGTTCGTGCGTTGGTCTTGGTCCGTTGACCGCGTGCCGGCAAGTTACGCCGGTGACGCATGCCGCGGTACGAGCCGATCTCAATGAGACGCTTGATGTTCATCTGCACTTCCTTGCGCAGATCACCCTCGACGCGTCCCTCCCGGTCGATCACCTGGCGCACGCGACTGACTTCCTGTTCGGTCAGGTCCTTGACGCGCGTGCTCGGGTCGACCTTCGCGGCCGCCAAAATCTGATTCGAACGCGCAACACCAATACCGTAGATATCGGTCAATGCGATTTCGACGCGCTTATCAAGGCGCAAGTCCACACCCGCAATACGGGCCATCGGAAGCTCCTGTTACGTACGATCCCTGAAACGGGAAGATGGCGTCAGCCGCTTTCTGCCAGACGAATCCGGCTCATGCGACTCTGGTCAGACGACTCGAGCCCGGGAGATTATCCCTGGCGCTGCTTGTGCTTCGGATTCTCGCAGAGAACCCTGACCACCCCCTTGCGGCGGATAATCTTGCACTTGTCACACATGCGTTTGACAGACGCTCGCACCTTCACGACACACTCTCACCAATTTTAATCATTCAGGTAGACCGGTGATTGTAGCAGGGTTCTGCTACACCGGCATCCACCTTGCCCAGCTTTGTCGGGCAAAATTTCGCGACCAACACTCCACTCTCGGAACTACTTGTATCGATAGACGATACGGCCGCGGGTCAGGTCGTACGGAGACAGCTCCACGAGCACCTCGTCGCCGGGGAGGATGCGAATGAAGTACTTTCGCATCTTCCCGGAAATGTGGGCCAGGACCTTATGTCCGTTGTCGAGCTCGATCCGGAACATTGCGTTCGGGAGCGTCTCGACGACCTTCGCGCGAATCTGAATTGCCTCTTCTTTCTCGGTCATACTTGTTTCTCAGTCATGCTGTCTCAGCGGCCCGCGGTGCCGGCCACTACCGATTGCTCGGCCAGACTCAGGACCCAGGGCCCTTCTTCGGTAATCGCGACACTGTGCTCGAAATGTGCCGACGGACGCCGGTCCGTCGCGACAGCAGTCCACCCGTCGTCGAGCACTTCGACGCCGGCCTGGCCCATGTTCACCATCGGTTCGATGGCGAGCACCATGCCGGGTCGCAAACGCGGCCCAATGCCCGGATCACCGAAGTTCGGAACCTGCGGATCCTCATGCAGGGACTTGCCGATACCGTGCCCCACGAAGTCGCGCACGATCGAGAAACCCTGCGCCTCTACATGGAGTTGCACCGCCGACGAGATATCCCCTACCCGGTTCCCTGACTGGCACTGACGAATGGCTGCCTGCAGTGACCCTTCGGTCACTTCCAGCAGACGTGAGACCTCAGGCTCGACGGCGCCCACCGGTACGGTAATCGCCGAATCGCCATAGTACCCGTCAAGCTTGACGCCGAGATCGATGCCGAGAATGTCTCCCGGCGCCAAACGTCGCTCGGCCGACGGGATCCCGTGCACGACCTCCTCGTTCAGCGAGAGACACAACGTGGCGGGGAATCCGCGATACCCCTTGAATGCCGGCACGCCACCCAGTTCGCGGACTCGCGCCTCGGCGAAACTATCGAGATCTCCGGTGGTCACCCCGGGAGCCACACGCTCCACGACCTCGTCGCGAACCGTGGCGACGACCTGATTAGCCGCATGCATGAGTTCCAGTTCCGACGGCGACTTGCATACGATCATGCGCATACCGTGCGGGAAATGGCGCCGTCGACACGGCCCCACACATCGTCGATCGACCCGTCGCCGTCGATGCGCACGAGCAAACCGAGTTGTTCGTAGTACTCCACCAAAGGTGCCGTGTTGTCTGCGTATACCCGCAGCCGATCACGCACGACATCCTCCTGGTCGTCCTCGCGTTGTACCAGCTGGGTACCGCACCGATCACACTGAGCGTCATCTGCCGGCGGCTTGAAGAGCAGGTGGAAGTTGGCGTTGCAGGCCGGACAGGCACGGCGCTGCGACAGCCGCTCTACCAGGATTTCTTCCGCCACGTCGAGAAACACGACGCGATCCACAGCTCCATGAGAAGTATCGCTCAGCAGCATGTCGAGAGTCTTGGCCTGCGCCGTGTTGCGGGGGTAGCCGTCGAGGATGGCGCCACCCGCGGTATCGGGCTGCCCGAGCCGCGCGCGAACCAGGTCGGCAAGCGTCTCATCGTCCACCAGCCGGCCGGCGTCCATGATCGACTTCGCGCGCAAACCGACATCGGTGCCAGCGGCGACCGCTTCACGCAGCATGTCTCCAGTGGAAACCTGCGGCACCCCGTACTTGGCCGCCAGGCGCGTTGCCTGGGTGCCTTTACCGGCACCCGGAGGCCCGAGAAAAACGAGCAGCATCAGACGAAGCGCCTCCCCCTGACCTTGCCGCCCTTGATGAAGCCGTCGTAGTGACGCATCACGAGCTGGCTCTCGACCTGGCGCACGGTGTCCATTGCCACGCCGACGAGAATCAGGAGAGAAGTACCGCCGAAGAAGAAGGGCACACCGAGGCCTTCGGTCACCCACAGAGGCAGCATCGCATCGAGCGCCGGGCCGACTAGCGGAATCGGCGCTACTTTGAAGCCCGAGATCAGAAAGACTGGCAGAACAGCGACCGACGCCAGATACACCGACCCTACGAGCGTCAACTTGGTGAGGACATCATCGATGTACTGCGCGGTCCGCTTGCCAGGACGGATCCCGGGAATGAAGCCACCGTACTTGCGCATATTGTCCGCGACATCTTCCGGGTTGAAGATGATGGCCGTGTAGAAGTAGCAGAAGAAGATGATGCCACCGACGTACAGCAAGTTGTACAGCGGCTGCCCCCCCTGCAAGGCGTTGCTCACGCTTTGTGCCCACGGATGATTGATGAACTGCGCGATCGTCTGCGGGAACATGATGATCGACGAAGCAAAAATCACCGGAATGACGCCGGAGGTGTTCACGCGGATGGGCAGGTGCGTGCTCTGCCCCCCGTACATCTTGCGTCCAACGACCCTCTTGGCATATTGCACTGGGATGCGGCGCTGGCCGCTCTCCATCAGCACGACAAAGGCAGTCGTCGCCACCATCAGCACGCCGAGCAGGGCGAGCGTGAGAACGCTCAACGAGCCAACCTCGAGCTGCTGATAGGTCTGAATGACCGACGTCGGAAGTCCGACCGCGATGCCCGCGAAGATCAGCAGGGAAATCCCGTTGCCGATACCGCGCTCGGTGATCTGCTCGCCGAGCCACATCAGGAACGCGGTGCCGGTGGTGAACGTGAGGATCGCCATCAGACGGAATCCCCATCCGGGCTCCTCGACGAACGGCAGGCCCGAGGGACTCGGGGTCCGCTCCAGGGTGATGGCAATGGCCGAGCCCTGAATGATCGACAGCAGAATGGTGCCGTAGCGGGTGTACTGGGTGATCTTCTTACGCCCCAGTTCGCCTTCTTTCTGAATGCGCTCCAGGTACGGCCACACGACCGTCAACAGCTGCAAGATGATCGACGCCGAGATGTACGGCATGATGCCGAGCGCGAAGATCGTCATGTTGGCGAGGGCACCGCCCGAGAACATGTCCATGAAACCGAAGAAGGTGCCCTGCAGCTGTGCGAAGTAGTCCGCGACCGCAGCCGAGTTGATTCCCGGCGTAGGAATGTTGGCACCGATACGAAACACCGCCAGCATCCCGAACGTGAAGAGCACACGCTGGCGCAGGTCCGGGATGGAAAAGATGTTCCGGACGGTCTCGATCATCCCGCCACCTCGGCGCTGCCACCGGCAGCGGCGATCTTCTCCGCGGCGGTTCGTGTGAAGCGGTCGACCTTGACGGTAAGCGCTACTTCAAGATCACCTCGGCCCATGACGACAACCTTGTCGTAATTGCCCTTGATGAGCCCGGCTTCCTTGAGCGCCGCTTCGTCGACGGTGCTCCCCGCCGCGAACGATGCGAGCTGATCGAGGTTCACCTCGGCCCACGCGGTCCGGAACGGATAGTTGCTGAAGCCGCGCTTGGGCAAGCGGCGTACGAGCGGCAGCGAACCACCCTCGAATCCCGGCTTCTTGCTCCAACCGGAGCGGGACTTGGCGCCGTTCTCGCCGCGACCGGCAGTGCGACCGTAGCCGGAGCCGTGTCCGCGGCCAATGCGCTTGCGCGACTGGCGACGTTCTTTGGGTGTTGCGTCGTGAATCTTCATGGTGCCTCCTACGGGGCGCCGCGGCTCGGGGCCGCGACTCGGCGTTGCGTTGCTATGCTTCTTCCACCCTCACGAGGTGGCGAACGACGTTGATTTGACCGCGCACGCGGGGTGAGTCGTCACGCTCGACTCGTTGCCCGATCTTGCGCAGCCCCAGACCGAGTAGCGCCTCGCGCTGAGCCTTCGGGCGACCGATCTTGCTGCGAACCTGCTCAATGACGATCTTGCTGGCCATAACGAATCTCTCCCAGGTCAGCGGACCGACAGGTGCTCGAGCGGGACGCCGCGAATACGAGCGACCTCGGCCGGATCCTTGACGCGATCGAGTGCGTCAAACGTGGCCTTGAGCATGTTGTGCGGGTTCCGCGAGCCGATGCACTTGGTCAGAATGTCATGCACGCCAGCGAGTTCGAGCACGGCGCGAACGGCGCCGCCGGCGATGACCCCGGTTCCAGGCCCGGCTGGCTTGAGCACGACGTGTCCCGCACCGAACCGGCCTTCGACGCCGTGCGGCAGCGTGCTGCCGTCCATCGGGATACGAACGATGTTCTTGCGCGCTTCCTGCACGCCCTTCTTGATGGCGAGCTGAACCTCTCGCGCCTTGCCCAGACCCCAGCCCACGTGACCGTGGTGGTCGCCGACAACGACGAGCGCGTTGAAGCTCATGTTCTTACCGCCCTTGACAACCTTGGTGACGCGGTTGATCGACACCACGTTGTCTTGGACTTCGTGTTTCAGCGTCCTGGGATCGATACGATCCGAGCGAATTCCCATCTGGTACTCCTAGACCACCAGGCCGGCTTCGCGCACGGCCTCGGCGACGGCACGAACACGGCCGTGATAATTGTAGCCGCCGCGGTCGAATACGACCTGCTTCACGCCGGCGCTGCCAGCACGTTCGGCCAAGAGCTTGCCCGCCTCGGTTGCGGCCTCCACCGTGGCGCCGCTCTTGTGGCCGCGCTCCTGGAAAGCTTTCTCCAACGTCGACACCGCGACCAGGGTACGCCCGACCGAGTCGTCGATGACCTGTAGCTGCAGTTGCCGGCTCGAGCGGAAGACCGCAAGACGCGGTCGCTCCACGGTGCCGCGAACCGTACGGCGAACGCGTTTGCGCGCTGCCGTGCGGCGGATTTCCTTCTTCTTCCTACGATTAACCTGCATCGCCTACGCCCCCGCGCCGACGCCGGACTTGCCGACCTTGGTACGCACGATCTCATCACTGTAGCGAACGCCCTTGCCCTTATACGCATCGGGCGGGCGGAACCGGCGAATCTGAGCAGCGATCTCGCCAACCTGCTGCTTGTCCTTCCCCTCGATGACGATATGCGTCTGGTCGGGGGTGGTAACCGTCAAACCTTCGGGAATCGGGAAGTCGATCCCGTGCGAGAAGCCGAGCTGCATGGTCAGGGTCTTACCCTTCATCTGAGCCCTGTACCCCACGCCCTGGATCTCGAGTTCACGCTTGAAACCGACCGTAACGCCAACTACGGCGTTGTGCGCCAGCGCCCGTGCCAGGCCGTGGAACCCACGAGTCCTCTTTTCCTCGTTGGCGCGCTTCGCAACCAGCGCACCGTCTTCGAGCTCGAAGCTGATGCCAGGGGGAACGGCACTCGCCTGCTCGCCTTTCGGTCCCTTGACGAGTAGTCCATCACTACGGATATCGACCGTCACGCCGTCAGGCAGCGGGATCGGGTTTTTGCCAATTCGAGACATGGCTACCAGACCTCACAAAGAACTTCGCCACCTACGCCCTGCTCGCGGCACTGGCGGTCGGTGAGCACCCCGCGGGAGGTGGAAATCACCGCCACGCCGAGTCCGTTGAGCACGGTGGGCAGAGTTGCCTTGTCGCAATAAACGCGCAGGCCGGGGCTGCTCACCCGCTTCAAACCGGTGATGGCACTCTGCCGATCGCCGACGTACTTGAGTTCGATGTCGATGTGACCCTGCGGCCCCTCATCGATCGCCTCGAATCCACGCACGTAACCCTCTTCCCGCAGAATGCGGGCAATCTCGTGTTTCGTTTTCGACGCTGGCACGCTCACGTTGGCGTGCCCCGCCTGAATAGCGTTGCGAACGCGCGTCAGCATGTCGGCAATTGGATCGGTCATCATGGTCGTTGTCTCCGCCAGCCGGCCGTTACCAGCTTGCTTTCTTGACGCCGGGAAGCTCGCCATTCAAAGCGCGCTTGCGGAAGCACAACCGGCACATCTGGAACTTACGCATGTAGGCACGAGACCGCCCGCATTGGCGGCATCGGCTGACGCGGCGGCTCGAGAACTTCGGTTTGAGCTTCGACTTGGCGATCCAAGCGGTGGTGGCCACGGCTACTCCGTCTACTGGTCGCGGCGGAACGGCATGCCGATCGCTTCGAGCAGCGCTCGGGCATCGTCGTCGTTGTCCGCCGAGGTACAAATCGTCACATTCATTCCACGAGTTCGATCAGCTTTGGTGTAATCGACCTCGAGAAAAATTAACTGGTCTTGCAGACCAAGCGTGTAGTTGCCCCGTCCGTCGAACGAACGCCGCGGCACCCCGCGGAAATCACGCACACGCGGCAACGTGATCATGATCAGGCGATCGAGAAACTCATACATCTTCGCACCGCGCAGGGTCACCGAGCACCCGATGGGCATGCCCTCGCGCAACTTGAAAGCCGCGATCGACTTGCGGGCTCGTCGGACCACCGGCTTCTGACCAGTGATCACGGTGAGCTCGTCGATCGCGCCGTCCAGCTCTTTGATGTCCTGCGAGGCGCCGCCCACACCCATATTGACGCTCACCTTCACCAGGCGCGGCACGGCCATCAGGTTGCCGTACTCGCCTTCGGCGAACAGCTTGGGCCGAATCTCTTCTTCGTAAACCGTTTTCAAACGCGGAGCCATTGTCTTCCCCGTCAGGACTTCTCGATGATGGTGCCTGCCCGGCTGACCCGGACCTTCGTACCATCCTCGAGGAACTTGTAGCCGACTCGCGTCGGAGCATTGGTCTCAGGGTCCAGCACGGCGACGTTGGAGATGTGCACCGACGCCTCCGTCTGAACAAGACCACCCTGAACATTCTGTTGCGGATTCGGGCGGACGGCCTTGGTCATCATGTTGACCCCTTCCACCAACACCCGCTCCTTGACCGGATCAACCGACAGTACGCGCCCACTCTTACCGCGGTCCTTGCCCGCGATGACGTAGACCGTGTCGTTCTTCTTGATTCTCACTCCAGCCATCACAGCACCTCTGGAGCCAGCGACACGATTCGCATGAATCGCTTGTCACGCAACTCGCGGCCCACAGGACCGAATACACGCGTGCCCAGCGGCTCACCCGCCTCGTTGATCAGCACCGCAGCGTTGTTATCGAAGCGGATATAGGAGCCATCCTTGCGACCCGTCTCCTTGCGCGTACGGACGATCACGGCGCGAACAACCTGTCCCTTCTTGATCTGCCCGTGCGGCACCGCTTCCTTGACGCTGGCGGAGATCACGTCGCCCAAACCGGCGATCCTCCCCACGCTCGAGCCGCCGATGCGGCGGATACAGGCGATCTTGCGGGCGCCCGAGTTATCCGCGACCTCGAGAACCGTCTCCATCTGGATCATGGTTGCTTTCCCTCGGCGTTACTCGCTGGCACGAAAGCCAGGAGCACGATGGATAACTTCGACCACGCGCCAACGCTTGCGGGCCGACATCGGCCGGCACTCTGCGAGACGTACACGATCCCCAACATTGCATTCGTTGTCGGCGTCGTGGGCCGTGAACTTGGCGCGCGATCGCACAACCTTCTTGTATAGCGGGTGCGCCCAGCTTCGCTCGACGGTGACCACTACGGTCTTGTCGTTCTTGTCGCTGGTGACGACCCCGACTTGTTGACGCCCCTTGATTTCGGGCGTGCTCGTATCGCTACTCATGCCTGCTCCTCGCTAACGGCCGGCGCAGCTGCCGGCGCTTTGGCGGCCGTCAGTTCCCGCTCACGCAGGACGGTCAGGGCGCGGGCAATGTCGCGACGCACGACGCTCAGCCTGGCGCCAGCATCCACCTGCCCGGTTGTCTTCTGAAAGCGCAGCTTGAAAAGCTGCTCGCGAAGGTCGCTCACATGGCTACCGACTTCGGCCGCGGTCATGCCGCGCAATTCCTCGGCTACCATTGCAGCTCCTCCAACGTACGCTTGACGAACTTGGTTCTGAACGGCAGCTTGCGCGCCGCACGGTCCATCGCCTCGCGGGCCGTTCCTTCGTCTACACCCTCCATCTCGTAGAGGATGCGGCCTGGCCGCACGACGGCCACCCAAAACTCCGGATTACCCTTACCCTTACCCATGCGAACCTCGGCCGGCTTCTTGGTAACCGGCTTGTCCGGGAACACCCGGATCCAGATCTTGCCGCCACGCTTGACGTGACGAGTCATCGCGACACGGGCGGCCTCAATCTGCCGCGCGGTCATCCAGGCGGGGTCGAGCGCCTTGAGGCCGAATTCGCCGAACGACACCGTGGATCCGCGCAGCGCCTTGCCGCGACGATGGCCGCGATGCTGCTTGCGGTATTTGATTTTCTTCGGCATCAACATCGAATTACTTCCTCTGCCTTGCTCTTGAACTCAGCTCGTAAGACGCGGCTCGGACCCTCAGGCCGAGACACTGGCGCGTCGCGCCATGTCCGGGCTGAGAATCTCCCCCTGATAAATCCAAACCTTCACACCAATCCGCCCGTAGGTCGTCTTGGCTTCCGCAATGCCATAGTCGATGTCCGCACGCAGGGTGTGCAGCGGCAACTTGCCGAACAGGTACCACTCTGCGCGTGAAATCTCGATACCTCCCAAACGGCCACCGCAACGCACCTTGATGCCTTCGGCACCGAAGCGCTGCGCGCTTTCCAGCGCCTTGCGCATGGCACGTCGAAACGCGACGCGGCGCTCGAGCTGCATGGCAACGTTCTCCGCCACCAGCTGCGCATCAACCTCGGGGCGGTGAACCTCCTGGATGTTCACGAACACCTCGCGGCCGGTCTCCTTCTCGATCCAGCGCTTCAGCCGATCGACTTCGGCTCCCTTTCGTCCGATGACGATCCCGGGTCGCGCCGTATGAACATCGATCTTGAGCTTGTTCGCCGCTCGCTCTATGTCGATCTTGGAGATGCCCGCGTGATAGAGCTTCTCCTTGATTGCATCCCGAACTGCTATGTCTTCATGCAGCAGATCCGCATAGTCCTTGTCGGCGTACCAGCGCGAGCGCCAATCCTTCGTGTAGCCGAGGCGAAACCCGTACGGATGAGTCTTGTTACCCATCTCAGACGTTCCTCTCTGCCAGCTTCACAGTGATGTGGCTGGTTCGCTTGATAATCGGATACGCGCGGCCCATCGGCTGCGGGCGAATGCGTGGCGGCAAGGACGGGCCCGGATCGACAAAGGCTTCCGCGACATAGAGCTCGTCAACATCAACTTCAGGCTTGAGGTTCTCAGCGTTCGCCACTGCAGAGCGCAACAACGCCTCGAGAGCCTTGGATACACGCTTCGAGGAGAGCTGCAGAATACCCAGTGCCTCGGGAACATTACGCCCCCGAATCTGGTTCACGACCAGCCTGAACTTCTGCGCCGAGCCCCGCATGAAGCGAGCGCGCGCAGCGCTAACGTGCTCTGCCATCTACCTGAACCCCGTCTTACGGTCGGACCGACCGGCATGCGAACGAAACGTCCGTGTCGGCGCAAACTCGCCGAGCTTGTGGCCAACCATGTTCTCAGTGAGGTACACCGGTATAAAGCGCTTGCCGTTATGGACCGCCAGCGTGTGGCCGACCATGTCGGGAGTAACGGTGGAGCGGCGCGACCAGGTTTTGTGAACGCTGCGATCGTTGGTCGCGTTCATTCCATCGATCTTGCGCTGCAGCGACGCCTGCACGTACGGACCTTTCTTGAGTGACCGTGTCATCTGCTACTTTCTCCTGCGACCTTGGTCGCGGCGCCGCACGATGAAACGTGATGTGCGCTTGTTACGCCTGGTCTTGGCACCCTTGGTGGGCTTACCCCACGGCGTGCATGGATGTCGACCACCCGAGGCCTTGCCCTCACCGCCACCCATGGGGTGATCGACAGGGTTCATCGCCACACCACGCACGTGGGGACGACGGCCCAGCCAGCGGCGCCGGCCCGCCTTGCCATATGACTCGTTCTGATGTTCAACGTTGCCGATCTGGCCGAGCACGGCCTTACAATCGAGATGGATCAGGCGAACCTCGCCAGAGGGCAGCCGCACGTGTGCGTACTTGCCTTCCTTGGCCGCCAACACCGCCTGAGCTCCCGCGCTGCGGGCCATTTGAGCACCCTTGCCCGGTTTCATCTCGATGCATGAGATGACCGTGCCCAGCGGAATCGCCCGCAAGGGCAAGCAGTTGCCGGCGCGGATCTCCGCCTCGGCCCCTGACATCAGGACATCACCGACTTTCACACCGGCCTGCGCCACGATGTAGCGCTTTTCCCCATCGTAGTAGTGCAGTCGAGCAATGCGAGCCGTGCGGTTGGGATCGTATTCGATCGAGGCAACCTTGGCCGGCACGCCGTCCTTGTTGCGCCGAAAGTCGATTTCGCGGTAGCGACGCCTATGCGCGCCACCTCGATGACGAATCGTGATGCGACCCTTGTGGTTCCGCCCCGAGATCCGCCGCTTTCCCTTGGAAAGCCTCTTGAGCGGTTTGGTCTCGGTAATCTCGGCGTAGTCCGGCTTCTTGCGGAAGCGCTGGCCCGGCGAGGTTGGCTTGAGTTGTCGCGTTGCCATCTCAGACTCCCTCGAAGTACTCGATCATGGTCTCGCCCGCGGCAAGGCGCACATACGCCTTCTTCCACGCAGACTTGTATCCTGCGTGCCGCCCCAGACGACGCGGCTTACCCCGGACATTCATCACGCGGACGTTCTCCACCTTGACCTTGAAAATCTCCTCCACCGCGCGATGCACATCAACAGCGGTGGCGCGACGATCGACCTCGAAGCAGAGCGTCGCCGCACTTTCCTTCAGCAGTGTCGCCTTCTCGGTGATCACCGGACGGCGAATGACGTCATGGGAATTCATCGCAGTGCCTCATCGATCCGCGTGATGCCGTCTTGACTCGTCAGCAGATTGTCGTGCAGCAGCACGTCATAGACCGACAGCCCACGACCCGACACGACCTTGACGTTGGGCAAATTGCGAGCAGCCAATGCCAGACTCTCGTCGCCCTCGGGATCGTAAATCAACGTCCGACCCTCGAGCCCGAGGCCATCGAGCAGGCCCGCAACTCGTTTTGTCTTCGCCTCGTCTACGCCGAGCACGTCGACCACAAAGATCTGCTCGTCGGCACACTTGGCCGACAGCGCCATCTGCAACGCAAGCTTCATCTTGCGCCGCGGAAACCTGGTCGAATAATCGCGCGGCTGCGGCCCGAACGTGGTGCCACCAGCCCGCCAGAGAGGACTGCGCCGATCGCCAGCGCGCGCCCGACCCGTACCCTTCTGACGGAAAGGCTTACGCTTCGAGCCAGCGACCTCGCTTCGCGTCTTGGTGGCGTGCGTGCCCTGGCGAGCACCTGCTTGCAGATGAACGATCGCCTCATGCAAGACACTGCGCTTCACCGCACGCTCGAAAACACCAGCATCGACATCGACCTTGCCGACGACCTTGTTGCCCTGATCCCTTACGTCGATAGTCGCCATGATCAGCCTCGCACCACGGGACGAATGGTCACATAGCTGTTGGGTGCGCCCGGCACCGAGCCCTTGACCATGATGAGATGACGCTCGATGTCCACCTTGACCACGCGCAACGCCTGCTGCGTGTTGCGCACATTCCCCATCTGACCCGGCATCTTGCGGCCCTTGAAGACGCGCGACGGCCAGGCCGCCTGACCGATGGAGCCGGGGGCGCGATGGAACATCGACCCATGACCCGCGGGGCCGCCCTTGAAGCCGTGGCGCCTCATGACACCCTGGAAGCCGCGGCCTCGGGTCGTACCCGTGACGTCGACCTTGGCAACACCCTCGAAGGCTTCGACGGTGACTCGATCGCCCATCTGCGGCTCATCACCATCGTCGAGCGCGAACTCGCGGATCATGCGAACAGCCGGAGCCCCCGCCTTGGCAAGGTGCCCCTGCATGGGCTTGTTGACATTCTCCGGCTTGACGCCAGCCTCGATGTAACCGAGTTGCGCGGCACTATAGCCGTCACGCTCTTGGTCACGAATCTGCAGCACCACACACGGCCCGGCGCGTAGCACCGTCACCGGGACATGGTTGCCGGATTCGTCGAAGATCCGGGTCATTCCGACTTTCTGACCGATCAGGCCTTTCATCGCAGTTGCCGTCTAGTGTTCGGGCCCGAAGGCCTTGATTTCGACATCGACGCCGGCGGGCAGGTCGAGCTGCATCAGCGCATCCACGGTCTGCGGCGTGGGACGAAGAATGTCCACCAACCGCTTGTGGGTACGGATCTCGAACTGTTCGCGCGACTTCTTGTCGACATGAGGAGAACGCAGGACCGTATATACGGTGCGCGCAGTCGGCAACGGGATAGGACCGGCGACCTCTGCGCCCGTGCGCTCGCAGGTCTCGACAATCTCATGTGCCGACTGGTCGAGCACACGATGATCGTATGCCTTGAGTCGGATTCGAATCTTCTGGTCCATTCCCTTACACCTTTAACTCTTTTCTGCCCCGGGGAGTTTTATCGGGTTCCCGGAGCCCGGGTCGCTACTCGAATATTTCCGTAATCGTCCCGGCACCGACGGTACGTCCACCCTCACGGATAGCGAACCGCAGACCCTTGTCCATAGCGATCGGGGTAATCAACTCGGCTGAAATCGTCACGTTATCCCCGGGCATCACCATCTCGACACCCTCGGGCAAACCACAGTCTCCCGTCACGTCCGTCGTCCGGAAGTAAAACTGCGGCCGATAGCCCTTGAAGAACGGCGTATGACGACCACCCTCTTCCTTGGTCAACACATAGATCTCCGCCGCGAACTTCGTATGCGGCGTGATCGCTCCCGGCTTCGTCAACACCTGCCCGCGCTCCACATCCTCGCGATCCGTACCGCGCAGCAGAACACCAACATTGTCTCCCGCCTGACCCTCATCGAGGATCTTGCGGAACATCTCGACTCCCGTCACGACCTTCTTTTGCGTGTCACGGATCCCGACGATCTCGATCTCCTCGCCGGTCCTTACGATCCCCTGCTCAATTCGGCCGGTCACCACCGTGCCGCGTCCCGAGATCGTGAACACATCCTCGATCGGCATCAGGAACGGCTGGTCCAGCGCGCGCTCCGGCTGCGGAATGTAGCTGTCGAGCGTGTCGACCAACTCAATGATCTTCTTGCCCCACTCGCCTTCCGGATCCTCTTCCTCGACCGCCTTGAGCGCCGAGCCCATGATGATCGGAATGTCGTCGCCAGGAAACTCGTATGCCGACAACAACTCGCGTACCTCGAGCTCCACCAGCTCCAGCAGCTCCTCGTCATCCACCATGTCGCACTTGTTCAGGAACACCACCATCGCGGGCACGCCCACCTGGCGGGCCAGCAAGATGTGCTCGCGCGTCTGCGGCATCGGTCCATCCGCCGCCGACACCACCAGGATCGCGCCATCCATCTGCGCGGCTCCCGTGATCATGTTCTTGATGTAGTCCGCGTGTCCCGGACAGTCCACGTGCGCGTAGTGTCGCCCTTCCGACTCGTACTCCACGTGCGCAATCGCGATCGTAATCCCGCGCTCGCGCTCTTCCGGAGCCTTGTCGATCATGTCGAACGCCGCGTAGTCCGCGCGGCCCACTTTCGACAACACCAGCGTGATCGCCTGCGTCAGCGTCGTCTTGCCGTGATCCACGTGACCAATCGTCCCGACGTTCACATGCGGCTTTGTACGCTCAAACTTTTC
>JAJCXS010000230.1 GCA_029263335.1 Acidobacteriota bacterium
GGCATGTCGCACTACGCCACCTTGATGCTCGCCGAGCAGCAACTCGGTATCGGGCAACGCATCGAGACATCGAAGCGATTCGAGAGTCGCTACGCCAATCGGCGGCAGGTCGACTCCGAGCGGCCCATGGTCAAGATCGACGGCTCACGTCCGGGCGACGGCGTCGTCACCTACGAGAAGATGGGCTGGGTTGCGTGGATGTTGATGGATCTCATGGGCCGCGATCAGATGCTCGCAGGGCTGCAGGAGTTCATCGCTACTTTCAGCCCGAGCCCCGACTACCCGGTCCTGCAAGACCTCATCGCGACGCTGCGACCGCACGCTCCGGATCCGGGTGCCTTCGACGCGTTTGTCGATCAGTGGTTCTTCGAGGTCGTGGTGCCCGAGTACCGCCTGGACGATGTCGCCATCGAAGCTCATGGCACAGGCTGGCGCGTAACGGCGACCGTCGAGAACGTCGGCACCGCGAGCATGCCAGTCGAACTCGCGGCCATCCGTGGCGTTCGTTTCCCCGAGCTGAGCGATGAAGACGGCGCCGACGCGGAGACGGAGCCTTACGGCGAGTCCCGCACGCTAATCACCCTGGCTGCCGGCGAATCAAAGAGCATCGAGATCCTGACTGACTTCGAGCCCGAGACGCTGATCGTCGACCCCGACGCCATGGTGCTGCAGCTGCGCCGTGAGTTTGCCGTATCGGAACTTGAAGCATCGTAGCGGCGTCTAACGCTCCGCTACGACACGCGCGGACTCGACATAGTCGAGCATCGGAAACTCGCGTTCCAGGTAAGCGTTGCCCTCAGCCCCGATACGGCCCTGGCTCGGACCACGGCCATCGGGTGCGCCCTCGCCGTATCCCGAATAGAGGCTGTTGACCACACTCATGCCTTCGATGACCTCGCCAAAGGGCGGGAAACCCCGGTTGTCGAGGCCAAGGTTGTCACCGAGATTGATGAACAACTGCGTGGTCCTCGTTGCCGGGCCACCGTGGGCGAAGGTAAGTCTGCCGCGCGTGTTCATTTCCCCGGTGGGATCATCGGGTATCGACGCCATGTCCCAGGCTTCGTTGATCGCGGGGTCACCGTGCATGCCAAATTGCGCCACGAACCCGTCCAGCACCCGGAAGAAACGGTTGCCGTTGTAGTAGCCCGCCTGCACGAGGTTGTAGAAACGGTCGGCGCCCAGCGGCGCCCACTGTCGGTGCACCTCGACGAGGAACTCACCCTTGGTGGTGGCGAAGGCAACACGGAACTGATCGGGCGCCTGCCGGTTGACGTCCGCATGGTCCGGATCCAGCAAGGGCACGGTGCCAGCGACGCTGACCGGCGCGGGTGCGGGATCCGGGGCCGGCGGAGTCTCGGGATCGGGCGCCGCCACGGGCGTGTCGCCCACCGCCGCTGCCTCGTCGCCGGCTTCTTCGGCACCACCACAGGCCACGGCACCGAGCACCAGAAAGAACACGAAACCCCAGATCACACGTCGCTTCGTCAAGATCGGCTCTCCTTCAAGATCGGTTGAGCGGGCCACTGTCGCCCCTGGGCAGGAGTCTATCGTGGGGACGCTCGGCACTCCGTCACCCGGTGTCTCGGTCGGCGCACGTGGCCAGCAGACGTTGCATACATCTTCTTATTTGGATATATTCAACTTCGAAGCCTTTATCGCCTGCCAACGAGACCCCCTACCAACGAGACCTTGATGACTTCCAACAAGCCCGCGGACATGCTGCCACTTCGACCGGTCGTCTTCGGCATTCTCACCGTCCTGCGGCAGGCTCCACTGCACGGCTACGGCATCATGCAACGGGCCAACGACCACGTTGGTCACCGAGCCTTGCTCGGCCCCGGCACGCTCTATCGAACGCTGAAGGAACTGCGCGCCGACGGCATGATCGAGCACGCCGAGGCTCCCGCAGGCACCGATGCCCGCAGGCACTACTACCAGCTGACGCCGTTTGGCGATGACGTCGCCGTGGCGGAGGCTCAGCGCCTGGGCCGCCTCATCGACACCGCCGAGCTGGCTAGCCAGCAGGCCGGATGACACCGGTCCACCACGCGTCCCCGCGCGCCGTGACGATGGACCCGGCGTCACTTGGGGAGCGCCTGTACTGCGCCACGCTTCGTCTGCTGCCCGCACGTTTCCGGGCCGAGGCCGGCCCGGAGATGCTGGCCGTTTTCCGAGACTGGCGCGCTGCGGCCCGGGATCGCCGCTTTGGAGACCTCCGCGTCTGGTGGCTCGCGCTACGCGACCTCGCGACCTGCATCCGTACCGAGCGGCTGCGCTCATCACCTGCACTTCCCCGCATACAGGACCAAGCCCCGATGATCGAGATTCTCTTCAAGGACTGCCGCTATGCGCTGCGGGGTCTGCGACGTGCCCCGGGGTTCACTGCCATTGTCGTGCTCACGCTGGCCCTTGGCATCGGCGCCAACACGGCGATCTTCAGCGTCGTCGATGGCATCCTCCTGCGAGCGCTGCCCTTCGAGGATCCCGACGAACTCGTCGCAGTCTGGGCCGACACAACTCGTCGCGGCGGCCCGTTGCGCGAATGGCTGTCCTACCCCAATTTCCACGACGTGCGCCAGCTCGACGATGTCTTCGCCGAGGTTGGCGCCTACCTCGGCTGGGGTGCCACGCTCACGGGAACTGGCGACGCCGTCAGCCTTGGTGGCCTGCGGGTCAGCGAGGGCATGTTCAATCGCGTACTCGGCGTACAGCCAGCGCTCGGTCGCGGGTTCGCGGCAGGCGATGACCTCCCGGACACCGAGCGCGTGGTCCTGCTGTCCTGGTCGCTGTGGCAGCAGCAATGGCAAGGCGATCCGTCGATTCTCGGCAAATCGATCGCGCTCAGCGGCGAGCCTACCGTCGTGATCGGCGTCATGCCCGCCACATTCCAGCCGCCGTTCAGGCCGCAGGCACAGATGTGGACGACCCTGCGCATGGACGCCTCGCAGCATGCCGGGTCGCGGGGAGAAGCCATGTACCACGCGATCGGGCGGCTGCAACCGGGTGTCGCCCTCGCGGCCGCCCAGAGCGCATCGAACACGCTGGGGTCAACGCTCGAACAGGAGTACCCGAGCGCCAACCTCGGTATGGGATACACGCTACGCCCGTTGCGCAGCGATATCGTTGACGGCACCAGCAGTACGCTCTGGGTCCTGCTCGGGGCGGTCGGCTTCGTGCTGCTGATGGCCTGCGTTAACGTCGCCAACCTCCTGCTCGCTCAGGCCACCTCGCGCGTGGGCGAGATCGCTCTGCGTTCGGCGGTCGGCGCGAGCCGAGCCGCCATCACCCGGCAGTTGCTCGCTGAGAGCGTTGTGCTGGCGACCACCGGGGGGGCGCTGGGCGCACTCCTTGGAGTGTTCGCGACGCGCGCCCTCATACGCTTGGCCCCACCGGGCACGCCGCGTCTCGCCGAGGTAACGGTCGATGCCCGTGTTCTGGCCTTTACCGCGACCGTCACGCTGTTGGCTGCGTTCGCGTTCGGCCTGATCCCGGCGTTGCGCGCATCTCGCGGCGATCTGGCAGCGGCGTTGAGCGAAGTGGGCCGCAACGCTGACGGCAGCAGCGGGCGACGGCTCCGCGCCGGACTGGTCGTCGTGCAGGTAGCCCTGGCCATGGTGCTGCTGGTAGGTGCGGGTCTGCTTCTGCGCACATTCCAGCAAATGAACACCGTTGACCTCGGCTTCGAGCCGGGTGGCGTGCTGGCGATGCAGCTGGGGCTGCCGTCGTCGCGCTATGCGGATCAGGCCGACCGGGTGGCGTTCTATGGCGAACTGGAGAGGCGCCTGGCCACGCTGCCCGGGGTGGATGCCGTTGGGGGTGTTGACACGCTACCGCTGGGTGGCTCCGACGGCGACGCCCATTTCCAAATCGAGGGACGGCAAGAACCGGCCCGCGATCAGGAGCGCATCGCGTGGATTCGCCGCATGACACCAGGCTACCCAGAAACGATCGGCTTGCGGCTGGTATCCGGTCGTTTCTTCGAGGCCAGCGACGACGTGGAAGCAACGCGAGCAGCCGTGATCAACCAGACCCTCGCCAGCACCTACTTCGAAGGGCAGGAGCCGGTAGGGCAGCGGCTCTACTTCGGCCGGGCGGACAACGAACCCCTCTACCTCACCATCGTCGGCGTGGTAGGTGACATCAAGAACTTCGGCGTCACTCAGGAAAGCCGAAACGCGATCTATCTCGCCTACGGCCAGATGCCCACCGGGTTCATGTCCATGGTACTGCGCACTTCGGGAGACCCGTTGAGTCTGGCGGCACCCGCGCGCGCTGTGGTTGCCGACCTGGACCATCTCCTCGCCGCAGCCAACATCTCGACTGTTGACGATGTGGTGCGGCAATCGCTGGCCTCCGAACGCTTCACGACGATACTGATGAGCGCGTTTGCGGCAGTCGCCCTGACTCTCGCCGCGATCGGGCTGTACGGCGTCGTCTCGTATGCCGTCAACATGCGCAGTCACGAGATCGGAGTGCGAATGGCGCTCGGGGCCGACCGACAGAATGTCGGCAGACTCGTCATTGGCGGCAGCATGGGACTCGTCGGCGCTGGAGTCGTTCTCGGCACCGTCGGGGCCTGGGGCGCTACGCGGGTACTCGCAGGTCTGCTCTACGAAACAGAGCCGACAGATCCACTGACCTTCCTCACCGTCATGGCCGTGCTGTTGCTGTCGGGGGTCATCGCCGCGACGCTCCCCGCCAACCGGGCGAGTCGCATCGACCCGGTCCACGTCCTGTCACGCAGCTGAGACCCGATCATCGCGCCGCTGTCCTATCTCAGATCCGCCAGTAGCGCCCTGACCACGGTCGCGGCGTTGCGGGCGGCGATGGGGGCGAAACTCTCCACCTTGTTCTCGGTGGGGTTCGCGCCGGCCATGTCCGAGATCGATCGGACGCCGATGTAGGGCACGCCGTTGGCGTAGGCCACATGGCCAACGGCGGCTGTTTCCATATCGAAACCGTCGGGAGCAAACACCTCCCATACCCAATCGCGATAGGCAGCGTCATCGACAAAGGTCGGGCCGCTAACGCCGTTGCCGCCGACGCGCACGCGCGGTGTGTGCCCCAGGCAGTCGCCCGCGGACACGCAGCTCTCCAGCGTCACCGACGAGGCGAGTCCCTCGACACGCGCCAGCAGCGCCGCATCGACATCGAACCAGAGTTTCAAATGCTCCGCATCCGCTTCGCCCTCGGCCGCCGTCGCCCACACCTGCTGTGGATACATCAC
>JAJCXS010000231.1 GCA_029263335.1 Acidobacteriota bacterium
GGTCAAGAAGATGATCGGCACGTCGTTACCGGAAGCCCGCAGCCGGCGGCAGACTTCGAATCCGTCGATGCCGGGCAGCATGACGTCGAGCAGGATCAGGTCGAAGCGCTGCCGCATGGCCATGTCCAGTCCGGCATCGCCGTCGCCGACCACACGTGCCCGGTAACCTTCCGCCAGCAAGTTGTCACGAATGCCCTCGGCCAGGTCTTCGTCGTCCTCGACCAGCAGAATTCGCACCACGCGGTCGCTCATGAGTCTGCTCGCTGGGGCCACTCGGTACTGAACTCCGCGCCCTGCCCTGGCCCGCCGGAGTGCGCTCGCACTCGCCCTCCCGCAGATCGCATCAGCGCCCGCACGATGTGCAGACCGAGCCCCGCACCACGACCGGCACGGCGCATTTCATCACCCGGCCGATAGAACTGTTGGAACAGCGCCTCGGCCTCACGCGGCTCGAAGCCGATGCCGTTGTCGTTGACTGTCAGCGAGGCGAGCCCCCCACCCGCGCTTGCTCGCAGTCGAACCTGCGGCTGCTCCGCCCTGCGCACCGCCTCGAACGCGTTCTCGAGGAGGTTCCTGACGACGGTGCAGAAGGCGATGTCGTCGGCGAACACCAGGAGGTCGTCCGGCACCTCCACCGTGAAATCGATCCCCCGGTCGGCCGCGCGGGTTCGGTATCCCGGCAGCACCGGATCCAGCGTCGATGCCACCGTCCGTACTGCTGGCCGCAGCTCGATCGCTCCCGCGTCGATCCGAGCGCTGTCGAGCAGGTTTTCGATGAGGCGCTCGAGCCGCCGCATGCCGCGAAGAACTCTCTCCAGATGTCGAGCGCGTGCTTTGTCATCGAGGTCACGCATTGCCAGCGTTTCGGCGGCAATACGTGCAGCCGCCAGCGGACTCTTGAACTCGTGACTCACGGCGGCGAGGAAATTCTGCTGACGGCGCCGCAGCCTCACCTCCTCGCGCAGGGCCCTTCCCACCACGGTGATCGAGGCCAGCAAGACGACGAGAAAGAAACTCCCCTCCCAGAAATACTGGTTCAGGCGGCTGCGCCGTTCTTCATCGAGCGCTTCGAGCAAGGCCGGCAACAGCTCTACGGTACCGTCCGCCAGGACCTGCACATCGGGTAGCAGACGCTCGACCTCGACCGGCTCGACTCCAGATGCCAGCATGGCCGCGGCAACGCCCGCGCGCTCCTCGTGCAACGCGGTGACCTGCTCGCGCACCTCGTTGGTGAACCACCACTGGTCCAGTATCCACCAGCCCACCTGCGCGGCGCTGATCGCGAGCAGTGCCGCCAGGCCCCACCGGACAAGTAGCACTCGCTTGTTCAAGCAGGCCCTCCCCTACGACGCGGTCGTCCCGGCCACAGAGCCGTCGGGGCAATGCCCGGCGTCCTGAAGCGAAGATCCCCGTCGCGCTTGTTCGTGAGGTTGTTCACGCTCGCATAGAGCGCGACGTCGCGCAAGAAGCGCAAGGTACGGCGGCGTCTTGTCACCGAAGTGTCAAACACAGATAAGCAGAGTTTGGTCTCCGCAAGACGGTCGCCGAAGGCACCGATATCATCGATGTCGGGATGGCAACCCGAGATTGCCGTCGACCCCGACCCGCTCAACATCCACAGGATTGTGATGATGCGTCGCCTAATTGCTATCGCCCTCACGTCGATCGTACTGACCCCGGGGCTCGCCGGCCTCGCCTACTCCAATCCAGCGGCGAGCGAGTCGGACTTCCTCTCTCGGGTCCGGAGAGTTACCTACGAGGGTCTGCGCGCGGGAGAAGGCTATTTCTCACCAGACGGCAGCGAGATGGTGCTGCAGAGCGAGCGCGAGGAAGGCAATCCCTTCTACCAGATCTATCTGATGGACATGACGACGGGCGACTCCCAGCTGATCTCGCCGGGCATGGGCAAGACCACTTGCGCTTTCATCCGACCGGGAACGGGAGAGATCGAGTTCGCCTCGACCCACCACGATCCGATGACCGCGAGCTACGCCGCCGACGAGTACGAGGCGCGAGAAACCGGCAACGAGCGCCGCTACTCGTGGGACTACGACCCCGAAATGGACATCTACGTCACCAACCCCGCGACGGGCGACACCAGGCGCCTCACCGACGCCCGAGGCTACGACGCAGAGGGCAGCTATTCACCGGACGGTGAGTGGATCGTCTTCGCTTCGAATCGCCTCGCCTACAGCCAGGACCTGAGCGAAGAGCATGGCCGGTTGCTGGAGATGGATCAGTCCTACTTCATCGACCTGTTCGTCATGCGTGCCGACGGCAGCGATTTGCGCCAACTGACCGATGTGCCGGGCTACGACGGCGGTCCCTTCTTCTTCCCCGATGGGTCACGGATCGTCTGGCGACGGTTCGACGAATCGGGCCTTATCGCCGATGTCTGGTCGATGAAGCCCGACGGCTCGGATCAAAGACGGCTAACCGATTTTGGTGCCATGAGCTGGGCGCCCTATGTACACCCGTCGGGCGAGTACATCCTGTTCGCGTCCAACAAACTCGGCTTCACCAACTTCGAGATCTTCATGGTCGACGTAGAGGGCACCAAGGAGCCCGTGAGGATTACGTTCACCGAACGATTCGATGGGCTACCGGTACCCACACCGGACGGTAGCCAGCTCATGTGGACGTCGCAGCGACACGGCGACGACGGTGGGCAGCTGTACATGGCGGATTGGAACCACGAAGCGGCACTGGCCGCACTGGTCGCGGCGCCGCCGCGAGTAGCAAACTCGGAGGACAACTGATGAAGCGCCATCACATCGCACCTCTACTGGCCGCGGTCATTCTCGCCCTGCCCATCCCCGCCCAGGCCCAGGACGCCGTCGCCGCCGCTCGCAGCCACATTGAGTACCTCGCCTCGGATGCCCTCGAAGGGCGCGCCACCGGCTCGCCGGGAGCCGCGAAAGCCGCCGAGTATCTCGTCGCCCAGCTTCAGGCGCTCGGAGCTCAACCGCTCCCGGGTCAGAACGCCTTCCGCATTCCCTTCAAGTTCACCGCCAGCGTCAGCGACGCCGGCAGTCGGGTCGCCGGCGTTCGACACAGCTGGGAAGAAGCCGCTTCGATCCAGGCTCTGGCGTTCTCCGAGGATGGCTCGGCCGAAGCCGACGTGGTCTTCGCTGGCTACGGCATCGTCCCGCCCGAGTCGGCCGCCTACCCGTATGACAGCTACGCGACGCTCGATGTCGATGGCAAGATCGTCCTGGTGCTCGAGGGATACCCACAGGACACCGATGAGGAGGGGCGCCGCAAGCTCTCCGGGTTCGACGATGCGCGATTCAAGGCATTCCTCGCCCGCGGCAAAGGGGCCAAGGCGATACTGATCGTGCGCGGCCCGCTCACTCCGGGTGACGGCGCGGCCCTCGCCCCGCGTGCCGGGCAGGCCGCAGGTGCCGGGATTCTGGCTGCCAGCATCAGCCGCGACGTGGCGTTGGAACTGTTCGAGGCGGCCGGTAAGGATCTCGAAGAGATCCAGGCGCAGCTGGACACCGGCAACCCGCACGTCGCGGGCTTCGACCTGGGCGTCGGCCTGACCGTCGAGACCAAGCTGACGCGCGACCGCCAGGATGGCTACAACGTTGTGGGCTACCTGCCGGCCGATGGCGAGATTTTGGTCGACAAACCGTTTGTCTTCCTGGGTGCCCACTATGACCATCTCGGGCGCGGCGAAGGTGGTGGCTCTCTGGCCGGGGCCGATCAGGCTGGTCAGATTCACAACGGTGCCGATGACAACGCGTCGGGCGTAGCCGCGGTGCTGCTCGCCGCTTCGCGGATGGCGGAAGTGCCGCGTAAGCGCCACGTAGTGCTCGGCTTCTGGTCGGGCGAGGAAATCGGCATCGTCGGCTCGAAGGCCTTCCTCAAGAGCGAAGCGCTGCTGGCCGCCGACATCGCCGCCTACGTCAACTTCGACATGGTCGGCCGCTCCAAGGACAACAAGTTGTCGATTCAGGGGGTTGGCTCGAGCGAGGCGTGGCGGCCTCTTATCGAGCGCAGCAACGTGCCGATCGGCTTCGATCTTTCGCTAACCGAGGATCCCAACCTGCCGACCGATTCGACGACGTTCAATCTGGAGGAAGTACCGTCCGTAGCGTTCTTCACCGGCAGTCACACTGAGTACCACAAGCCCAGCGACGATGCCGATCTGATTCACTACGACGAACTCGCCCGCGCGGCTCGGCTCGGTGCGCTGATGGCGCAACGTCTCGCCAACGCCGACGAGGCGCC
>JAJCXS010000232.1 GCA_029263335.1 Acidobacteriota bacterium
TTTCTCAAGAGGGATGGTCTTCTCGGTTCGGACGAAGATCCCTTTCTTGACCTTGAGTGCGTTTCCGGTCAGTAGGCATTCCATCCTGTCCAAGTACCGTTTCGTGAAGACGAAGCCGATTGGAAACCAGAGAAGCAGCAGGGGGATTCCGACGACCGTTGCGGTCAGAACGAGGGCTCCGTTCAACAACCAGTACGTACACACACTGGGGTCGAATTGAGCCTTTCTCAGGTGGACTTCTGTACTCATGTTCCGGTACCTCGAGTCGGCGATCCTGCTAGTCGGCTGAGAATAAACGACTTTCATCGCGAGCGCTGCGAAATCCGAGACTTGCCGTCTCCATTTGACTGCCCCGAAGTCCCCGCCAGTCTCCTGGAGTCGGCCCCAGTCGTGGAGTCTTCGGGCGTATTCCACGGAACGGGGAGGTCAGCCGCGCGCGTCTAGAGCGTGGGAGAATCACTGGTGGTTGATGCACTCGCTACCAGGCGCAGGGGTGCGCAAAAGAGGAGTGCGTTCCATGAGTCTTCCCTAAGTAGAGAACCCCTATATGAACCAGAAGCGTACGCAACCTTTAGCCGTCGCAATCGTAGCCACAATCGGGCTGTGCGGGTCGATAGTAGCCACTGCGAAGGCGCAGGGGGTTGGAGCCCCGCCCATGAGCGGTGAGGTATTCCACCGCAGCCTTGAAATCGAGGGCGTCTCCATCGCCTACCGAGAGGCGGGCAACCGCGAACAGCCGACGATCCTTCTGCTACACGGCTATCCGTCGTCGTCGCACATGTTTCGCACTCTCATCCCTGTGCTCGCCGATCGCTACCATGTGATTGCCCCCGACTACCCCGGGTATGGCGCGAGCGACATGCCGGACCGGTCTGAATACGAGTACAGCTTCGCAAACATCACCCGGACGATGAATCTATTCCTGCAGCGAAAAGGGATCGAGTCTTTCGCGGTCTACCTGATGGACTACGGCGCTCCGGTTGGGTTTCGGCTCTTCGCAATGGATCCCGAGCGTGTCTCGGCATTCATCATTCAAAATGGCAACGCCTATGACGAGGGGATTGCGCACTCCTCCTGGGACGGTACGCGCGCGCTTTGGGCTGATCCGTCCGAGGAGCGACGCCAGGCAATCGTCGACGCAGGCGCATTCTCACTTGCAGCGACCCGGTGGCAGTACACCCACGGAACCTCCAATCCCGAGCGGATCAGCCCCGACAATTGGCACATCGACCAGTACCTTCTTGACCGACCCGGCAACCACGAAATCCAACTCGACATGTTCGTGAGCTACGGATCGAACGTTGCGCTGTATCCGGACTGGCAGGCGCTGTTTCGAGAGCACCAGCCCCCAGCACTGATCGTCTGGGGCCGTAACGACCAGGTGTTCCCTGAGGCCGGCGCCCACCCGTACATGCGCGACCTGAATCAAGTCGAGTTTCATCTCTACGACACCGGTCACGTCGCGCTCGAAGAGTACGGTGCGGCGATCGCTCAAGAGATTCTGGATTTCATGGATCGGGAGGTGCGCGGAGACGGCCGGCCGTTCTGATACCGTTCCGGCTCACGGCGAACCGGGAGGACTGCGTTCACTGCTCTGTCGATTCTCATTGCCACGCTGGTTGGACTCGCGCTCGGAGTTCAGGAGTATCGGGGACACGCGCTCGAGGCGACCGCCGAGACCAGCGCCAACGCGAGCCTCGGCGACCTCGATGGCGATGGCGACCTCGACATCGTCGTCGGCAACGATCGGCCGGACGACAAGCGAATCTACCTCAATCGAGGCAACGGACACTTTGATCTGACGGGAACATTCGGCGACGCCGACTGGCCCACCCGCAACGTCATCGTCGCGGATCTCGATGGCGACGACCGGCCCGAGGTCATCGTGGCGAACCGCGGCGGACCGGACAACCTCAGCGCGAACTACGTCTGCCACAACGCGGGCGACGCGACGTTCGCCGAGTGCACCGTGCTCTCGCGGGACTCGGCGACCACGATCGCGGGCGGCGATTTGACCGGCGACGGCTTCACCGATCTATTCGTTCCGCATCGCGACGGCGGTCAGAGCTACCTCTACGTCAACGATGGCGCTGGGGGCTTCGCCGAACGACACCCGGTCGGCCCGGCCGAGTCCGCTACCCGAGCTGTCGCACTGGGCGACGTTACCGCTGACGGTCTGGGCGACATTGTGGTCGGCGACCAGCTTGCTGGCGGGGTCTGGCTCCATGCAAATCGTGGTGGTGCCCGGTTCGCAGCACCGCGGCCCATCGGCGATCCATCCGACGTCGTGTACTCCCTCGCAGTTGCCGACATCGATGGTGACGGAAACGGCGACATCGTTGTGGGCAACCGTGGCGCCACCAACGCGGTACTCATCAACCGCGGCGCGGGTCGCCGCTTCGCCACGAGTCGGTTCGGCGACGCTGAAGGCGCAACCTACGGGCTCGCGGTCGGTGACGTGAACGGCGACGGCCATCTGGACATCGTCGCGGGGCGATCCGATGCTTCGAACACGCTCTACCTGGGCACCGGTTCGCCGCGCGCAACGACCACCGCGGCCGCTCCGGACAACTGGCCGTCATGGCGTGGTATCGACATGGACGGCATGGCAGCCGGCGCCAAGATCCCGGTTCATTTCGACGAGAACACAAATGTTCGCTGGAAAGTCGAGATCCCTGGCCGTGGCTTGTCCACACCGATCATCTGGGGCGACACCATCTTCCTGCAGGCGGCGGTACCCGTGGGTGAACCACTCGAGCCGCGCACGCCGCTGGAAGACTGGCAGCGGGACGGCACCGAGATCTTCGACGGACTGAGTTACGTGGCTCCCGACCGAGATATGCGGTTCGTACTCTTCGCGCTCGATCGCGCCGATGGCTCCCTGCGCTGGCAACGCGTGCTGCGCCAGGAGCAGCCGCATGAGGGGATTCACCCCACGAATACGTGGGCCTCGGCCTCCCCGGTAACCGACGGCGAACGCGTTATCGCCTACTTCGGATCACGCGGCCTCTACGCGCTGGACCTCGAAGGCAAGCTCTTGTGGGAACGTGACCTGGGCGACATGGACACGCGCAAGGGTTGGGGCGAGGGCAGTTCGGCAGCGCTTCCCGACGGCCGCGTGCTCGTGCCCTGGGACCACGAAGGGGACTCCTCTGCTGGCGTGCCGCGATATCCACTGGTGACGTACACCCGGCCGTCAATGCTGGCGATCGACCTCGATCGTGCACACGGCGAGGTGGAGCCGGGTCAGGGGCTCGCCTGGCGGTACGACCGTGACACGCCGTACCTCTCTTCGCCGTTGCTGATCGACGACACGATCTACTTCACCAAGCACCTGCGCGGCATCATCAGCGCCCTGGACGCCGCGGACGGTTCACCGATCTTGGCCCCGAAAGACTTCCGCCCGTCGGCGAGATCTATGCCTCGCCGGTCGCGACCGCGACCGGGATCTTCCTCCCCACACGGGACGGCCACGTCCTGGCCCTGGCTCCGGGCGACCACCTGGAGATCCACGCCAACAATCAGCTGGATGACGGGTTCGATGCCTCACCGGCTGTCGCTGGGAACGAGCTGTACCTGCGAGGCACCCGGTTCCTCTACCGCATCCAGGCCGACACGGCCACGGTTCCGAGCTCGGCCCGATAGGACAGACCGCCGCCTAGCGACACCCGGCGTGGTAATAGGCACCAATGCCGACTACGCTCTCGCGGATGGAAAGCGGAATGCGGCTAAGTCCAAGCGGCTCGTGCCCGCATCCGGGTTCTCTTCGAGGGGGAGGCGACCTGGCGCGATCTGCTGCAGGGCGCGCAGGAGGAGTTGGGTCGATACGTCACGGCGCTGGGCGGGGAGCCTGGCTACGCCGCCTCGCTGCAGCAGGACGGCCTCGCCACGAATCCCGGCGCCGTCGCGTGGACCTCGCCCCACGCGATCGGTCTCCGCACTGCGATTCAAGAAGTTACCGGAACCGCCCCGAGTCCTTACCCCAATCATTACGCGGGCGATATTCGCTACCCGATCCGACCGCGACGGCTATCCCGGGAACGCCACCTACCTGATGACCAACAACTTTCGTCGCAAGTAATTGAAAGCTAGCGACTTGCTGCCGCCACCGAGGCGGCCCTTCCCAGATCAAGGGTGCGCGCTCTTCAGCTCCACGGGGCACCGAGTTGGTACACAGCCAGAAAGAGGTTGAGCGGGGCACCAACGTAGGCCATCCACCTCGCACGGTTCCTCTGACGGAAGATCGCGACGAGACCGACACAGAATCCGCAGACGTGCACGAGGACGGGTACGTAGAGGATCGCGAAGAAGGTCAACCCGTCGAGATCGGTGTCCATTACGAGGGTCCAAGCCAGGGCCGAGAGGGCCGTTCCCAGGCCCGCGAGAACCAGCGAGACGATGCCGAGGGAAGAAGGCGGGATTGTTGGGGCG
>JAJCXS010000233.1 GCA_029263335.1 Acidobacteriota bacterium
GTTTGCGCTCTCGGCCCGTACAGGCCGAGTCATCAGAACGATCGCCCCGAAGAAGCGAACCATCGGTCTGTTCGGATTCGCGCTCTCGCGACAGTTCTGGTTATCGGGTCGCAACTTCGTCGGCGCGCCGGCCTCCGGCAAGGCGAACGAGGGGGCTGTGTTCGAACTGACCTGCGAGCGAGGCTCCGTGCGCAACCGCGTGAACGGAGAGTCCGCCGGACAACGGCTCGGCATCGCGGTCGACGACTACGCGGGTCGATTCGACGCGCCGCTAGGCTACGTGCTGGCCGGCTCCGTGTTGGGCGACGAACTGCGCGGGCAGGCACAGATGGTCAACCCCAAGACTCGCGAGACGTTGCAGCAGAGCATTGGCAAGAGGCGCCGGGCCTCGCGTGGGCACGCCGTTGTCCGTATCTACGACACCAACTTCGACGGACAGGACGAGTACCTGGTCACCGAACTCGGCCTGGCCCGGTACTACATACCCGGCGAGGGCTTCCGCAGCGCGCGCCAAGCACGTATCTCGCGGTGATCGCCAGGTAGTTCAAAGGCACTCTATTCCGGCACGAACCACGGTGGCGCGCCTGGCGCGCCGATCGCGAGAGCTGAACGGCCGCGGGATATCGAGCGGCCGAAGTACTCGCCCGCCTTCGTCCCGAACAGTGTCCGGTCGACGTCACCATTCCCTAGCAGCACGGAGACGCTTCCGCGCATGTTCTTACTGTCCTTTCGACTGCCCTCGAACGAGCCCACGAAGAGCTGCCTCTCTGCCATCGCCAGGCTGATGCCGAACCACTGATTCCTGCGGCGTCCCTCGAACACTCGAGGTTCGCTGTCAAGATCCGGGTAAACATAGATGGTGCCCACACCTGGCTTCCTGCCTTTGGGGGTGACCGGCGCCGAGATCACGATGCCTTCGAAAGCGCTAATCACCGACCCTGTCGTCAGCGTGTAGCCGAATAGCACCGCACCCTCGGGCGCCTCCAGCCGCCGCAAGACCTTGCCGTCTCTGCCCGAAAGGAGGTAGACGCTACCCGGAGGATCGAGACTCCGCGCTCCCGGGGCACCGACGAGAAGATCGGGGAATCCGTCGGCGTTCGTGTCGGCGACCATCCGTAAGTCGTACCCCAGGAGTTCGCCGGCACGCTTGCCTTTGAACCTCCATGCCTGCCGCCCGGTCTGCGTCTCGAACTTGTAGACGGCGCCCACATGACGTCGCCTGCCACGGTCCTCCAGCGGCGCGGTCACAATGAAATTGTGGCTGAACCCATCGGCGCTGTCGGTGCCTGCGACGCGCCAGCCAAATAGCGTGCCACGCTGCCCCGTGACCCTGCGCGCCTCTCGCGTGAAGCGATTGTCGTCAAACGCAACCACCAGTACCGCCGGCGCTGCCACCGCCCTCCCCTCTCCCGTATCGCGCCCCGACGGCGCCGACATGACCACGGCATTGACCAGGCCCGGAGGGTGACCCAGGGGGCCCCACGCCTCTCCCATCCTCGCCGTTTTGCGAGGTGAGAGTTCAGCCGCGCTAATCGAGGACGCGATGCCGTCCCCCACCAGGTAGAAGATCCGCCCCCCGCCCTCAGCGGCCGGCGCCGTCGCCAGAAACTGCTCCACCACCTGGGTGCCGAACTCGTCGGCCGCGACCCCGGAGTCGATTGTGTCGAGCCGGCCGAACCGTCCCAGATCGAAGCGGCCGACCGATCCGCCTGTGGCGAACCCGACGCTGGCAGACAGCGTGAGCGTTGCCATCAGGGCGACGGCAACAGACAGGGCGGGACCGTGGCGATTGAGGAACATCTGCACTCTCCCTGGACAGGGGGGGAAAAGGAGATGCCGGGATGCTAACAACGTGGCCGACGCACCGGCCCGTGCAAGTGTGGGCCTGATTACGGTGCACTTGACCCGGATAGAATGCTCGCCTCATCAGCGCTGAACCAGCTGGAGGATCATCCATGGGCAACGAACCCACCATCCTGAGCCGAGAGCAGATCGAGCAGCACGAGGAGACCCCAGTGTCCCACCCTTTGAACCCGCAATCGGAAATGTACTACCGGTCCCTGACCGAGACGGCCGGCTTCGAGCAATCCGGCTTCCACATGGTCCGAGTGCCGCCTGGCAAAGAGTCGAACGAGCTGCACAGCCATCGCTTCGCGGAAGAGTTCTACTACGTGATCAGCGGGCGTGGCCTTCTCCTGGTGGATGGTGACGCGCACGAGATGGGCCCCGGCAGCTTCGCCGGATTTCCGGCCAACAGCGCGGCACGGCTGATGACGAACCCGCACGGAGAGGATCTCGTGTACTTCGCGGGTGGTCCGCGAACGGCCTTCGAGATTGCGGAATTCCCCCGTCTCGGCAAGGTCATGATCCGAGACGGCATGACCGCCTACACCGTCGAGGCCGACCAGTTGGAGAAGCTCGGCTAGACGAACGCGGCGACGCGTCCGAGGTCTCTCTCGGAGAGGAACGGAGGCACCGACGGTCGATGATGCAGCGCGTGCGTTCCTCAGTCTTCGCGCAGTACGCTCAGAGGGTTCGAGGCCAGGGCGCGCAGCACGGGGATCAAGGATGCCAGCGACGCGGTGAGAAGCACTAACCCGAGCGAACCCGACGTGGCACCCGGGTCGGGGCTCAACCCAGCGTTCAGCAGGTGCAGATCCACGTAGTCGGTCTCGGCGACCGACCCACCGAACAGTGGCGGAACCAGGACCCACGTGAGCAGAGCTCCAACCATGAAACCAACGGCGACGAGCGCCACACCGCGACTCACCACGTGCCACACGAGTCGCCGCGAATCGCAGCCCAGTGCCATACGAATACCGAGATCCCGCCGTCGCTGGCCCACCCGGAATGACACCAGACCATAGGTGCCGAGCAATGTGATGATCAGGCCACCCACAGCCAGCACACCGACGATCTGGGTGGCCAGCCGCTCGGCCTGCAGCTCGGTTGCCGCCATCGTGGCAAGCGAACGCACGTCGTCGACCGGTTGCTCCGGATCGACCCTTGGCAACCACGCCGCCAACTGCCGCACGCCGGTACCCGGCTGCACGTGGACCACCATCTCTACCCAGGCATGGGGTACGTCCGAGTACGGCAGGTACACCGTGTCGGTATGGATCCACTCTTCCTGTGCCTGTTCAGCGACGCCGACAACTTCCAGCCACGGACGATCGTCCTCATCGCGTGAACCTGTCGTGACACGACCGCCGACGAGAGTAGCCGGGTTGTCCGACATGCGCGCGGCCAGGCCAGCGGAGATCACCACCACCGGCGCTGCCGCTTCCATTTCCTCGGCGGTAAAGCTACGACCCGCCAGCATGTCGATACCGATGGCATCGAGATAACTCGTACCCACCCAGCGCACACTGGCACGGCTCGACACCGCCACGCCATCACGCAGGGCCTCGAAGGTAAGCGGCCTTGTCCAGGTGCCCGGAGTCATCGGCAAATGGTGGGTGTAGCCGGCAGCGACGACGTCGGGGCTCTCCTCGATCTGACGCGCCATCTGCTCCAGGTGCTGCCACCGCCCGTCGCCACCCGGAAAGTCTTCATCGGGCAAGACCACACGCAGCACTTGCCGGTCTGTGCCTTCATAGCCGCGTTCGGTCGACTCCAAGCTCATGTACGCCTGGGCGACGGTGACCGAGACGATTAGCAGGACGGCTCCAATACCAGCCTGGCTCGCCAATGTGGCCGACAGTAACCGTCCGGTGGTTCGATCTTCACCGCCTCCCCGCGTTCGCAGCAGCGAGCCCGCGCGGCCGCTGTTCAGGGCCCGCAGCGCCGGCAAGGTGCTGGCCAACACCGCCGCCAGCCCGGTGGTCAGCGTGGTGAAACCCACCACGCGGTAGTCCATCCCGATACTCAGTACGAGACCCACGCCCGACTGTGGCGCGCTGCCCAGCGACGCCAGACTGCGCTGCAGGAGAACCGCCACCGCCAGTCCGAGCAGGCCGCCACTAGCGGCGAGAAGGGCGCCTTCGATGAAGACGAGTCGAAAGAGGCGACCCCGGCCGGAGCCCAGCGCGGCCCGGACGGCCAGCTCCTTGCCCTGCCCGAGCACACGCACGGTGGCGAGACCGGCCACGTTCGCGCACGCCAGCAACAGCAGCATGGCAACGGCCGCCAGCAGCATCCAAGCAACACCGGCACGATTGTCCACCAGATAGTCGCGCAGCGACTTGGCGTTGAAGCGCAGGTGCGTGTGGGTTTCCGGGTACATCTGCGCGACCTGATCGGTGGCAACAGCAAGCTGCGCGCGTAGCTCTGTCAGGCCTGTGCCTTCCGGTACCCGCATCACCGTGCCCAGACTAAACGTGGCGGTGCGATCAAACTCTGATTGAACCCAAACCTCGGAACCCCACGGGAAACGCAGCCCTGGCGGCATGACGCCGGATATCAGGTGGGGTTGGCCGTTGAGCAACACCGTTGTGTCCACGATGCTCGTGTCGGCGCCGAACCTTCGCTGCCATAGGTCGTGGCCAATCATCGCCGCGCTGGCACCCGCACCGGCGGCCTGCTGCTCCTGCGAAAAGCCGCGCCCCAGGAAGGGCCGCACGCCGACCGTCTCGAACCAGCGATCGGTCACATGTACGCCAATGACCTGCGTAGGTACATCGCCGCCGTGGACCCGGAAGGTGCCAAAGCGATGTCCGGCCAAGTCGACTTCGGGAAGCAGATCGCGCAGTGCATACAAACTGCGCGCCTGTGGCGTGTAGGGGTTCGCGGGTTGGCCCGGGCGCGTGAGCACATCCTCCAACGTGAACAGTCGGTCCGGCTGAGCGAAGGGCAACGTCGCGAACAGCAGCATGTTCACCAAACTGAACACGGCGGTTACAGCGCCGATGCCGAGGCCGAGCACGGCGACGGTGATCACCGAGTGCAGCGGACTGTGCCTGAGCTTGCGGAGCGCGTGCCGCGTATCGGTTAACCATGCGCCGAGCCCCGGACCGCCGTCTCCATCGTCCGGGTCCATACCGCCTCGCAGCTGGCGGCCGGCCGCGTGGCGAAGCGACTCCCGCCAGAACAACAGCCGGGCACGCAGGGCGCCGCGCTCGCGCCGTTCGTACCAACCGAGCTCGCGCAGCTCGATCAATATTTCGCCAGCTTCTTCGGCGCCATGAATCCAGCGCAGCAGCCACCCGATGACGGGCGTTCGGGCTGGGTACTGGCCGGGGCTCATCGCGGCTCCTCCAACACCTCGATGCCCTGCCATAAGCTCGAGAGCGTGCGTTTGGTTTCCTGCAACTGCGCCACGGCCGCTGCCTGTACCTGGAAGAAACGACGCTCGCGTCCTCGCTCGTTCGGTCCCGGCGGCCGCATGTCGGAGGTCACCAGGCCGCGGTTCTGCATGCGCCGCAGAACGACGTAGACCGAGGCATGAGAGATGTCGCCACCATGTTCACGGATCTCTCGCACGATGGGCACTGCGTAGGTGTCGCCACCCAGACGAAGCATGGCCAGCAGAACCTGTTGCTCGAGGCTACCGAGGCGATCACGGCTCATCCCGCGTACTCCTGCATGGTGTTCGGTACCATCAGGAACCGGTGGTGATGCCAAAAAGGTGGCTGGTACCGCGCACGATCAGCATGCGTTCGGAGATCGCCGGACTCGCCATCAGAATCTCGCCCATGGGATTCTCGGCCAGCAATTCGTACTCGGGGCCGGCACGAACCACCATCACGTCGCCGTCTTCGCTCAAGAAATACAGCTTGCCGTCCGAAGCCACCGGCGATGCCGAGTAGCCGGC
>JAJCXS010000234.1 GCA_029263335.1 Acidobacteriota bacterium
ACATGACCTTCGCTGCGGCGCTCGATCGCGAGGCACGGGTGCAGGCGGAGTGCATGCGGAGTTCCGATTTCGTCGAGGCCTACCAGGCTTTCGTCGACAAGCGCGGCGCGCGCTTCAACGGGCCTGACGGCGAACCAGCAACGCCGCCGACGGACCGAGGGGAAGACGCATGACCGGCCTCGACACGATCCGAGCCTTTCTCGACACGAGCCACGCGGAGTTCGACGCCGAACTGAGCGCCTACTGCCTACGCGAACTGCATCCGCTCCCGGAACCTGCCGACGACGACCAGGGGCGAGTCCAAGCTCGCGAGGTTCTCGACTGGATCGGCCACGCCGGCTGGCTACGGACGATTGTCGACGGCGACCTGCGCCAGCTATGCCTGCTGCGCCAGCGCGTCGCCGCAGCCTCACCACTGGCCGATGCAGTGGTGGCGCTGCAGGGCCTGGCCATCACGCCGATCCTGATCTCCGGCAACGAGGAAATGACCTCGGCCTGGGTGGAGCCCGCGGTGCGTGGCGCCGCCATGGGCGCCTTCGCCATGACCGAACCCGCGGCGGGCTCTGATGTCGGTGCGATCGGTACGACGGCCGTGCGCGACGGCGATGAGTATCTGCTCAACGGCAGCAAGACGCTGATCTCCAACGCCGGGATCGCCGACTTCTACGTTGTCTTCGCGACCACGGACCCTGACGCGGGCACGCGTGGTTTGACCGTATTCGTTGTCGGTGCCGCCACGCCGGGCCTGGAATTTGTGGAACCGCAGGTGATGAGTTCGCCCCATCCGCTCGGCCGGATCGCGTTTCGCGACTGTCGCATTCCGGCCGCCTGCCGCCTGGGCGAGGAGGGCGAGGGCATCAAACTCGGCCTGCAGACCCTCGATCGTCTGCGCGCCAGTGTCGGCGCCGCCGCCTGCGGAATGGCCGCTCGCGCCCTGCAGGAAGCGTTGCGTCATGTGCGCGCTCGCGAGCAGTTCGGCCAGCCGCTCGCCGGGTTCCAAATCGTGCAGGACAAGCTGGCCCGCATGTATATCGAGCTGTGCGGCGCTGAGCTGCTGGTGTACCGCGCAGCGTGGGAGAAGGACCGGGGTGCCGAGCGCATCACCCTCGAAGCAGCCGTTGCCAAGGCTGGCGCCACGGAAGCGGCACAGCGCGTGATCGACGCTGCCGTGCAACTGCTCGGCGGCCGCGGCGTCCTCGCTGAGAGCGTCGTCGATCGCATGTATCGCAGCATCAGGGCGCTGCGCATCTACGAGGGCACCACCGAGATCCAGCACCTGACCATCGCCAGGAAACTGCTCGCCGCCGCCGAGGAAGCCGCCGAATGAGCGAACACGACGTGAAGATCAAGGTCATCGCAGCCGGTCCACTGCGAGTGAGCGGCGCCGACTTGTGTCGAGTCGGCATCGAGCACAACGAACACCAGCGGCCTGTCGCGTACAACGAACGCGGTGGCGAGGACCACGCGGAGGCATATTCCCTGTGCCGCTGTGGAGCATCCGCCAACAAACCATTCTGCGATGGAGCCCACCGGGACCTCGACTGGGATCCCAGCGAGACCGCCGACCTTGCGCCTACCGCGAGCCGCCAGACGGAACATGCGGGCAATGGCTTCGTGATGACCGACGACAAGTCGCTGTGCTGGCACGCGGGCTTCTGCGTGCGCGAGTACGGCCACGTCTGGGATCTGATCGACACCGCGAACTCGGCCGAGGAGACCGCAACGATCAAAGAGATGATCCATGCGTGTCCTTCAAGCCGCCTCCAGGTTCACGAAACCAGCGGCGGCCCGTCGGTGGAGCCCGAACTCCCACAACGCATCGCCATCCTCGACGATGGTCCGCTCTACGTGCAGGGCCGTATCCCGGTAGAGGGTTCCGACGGGCGGATCTACGAGCAGCTCCATCGCGTCAGCCTGTGTCGCTGCGGCGCTTCACAGAACAAGCCCTACTGCGACGGCACCCACACCAAGACCGGATTCCGCGACCCCGAGTAGTCCATGCGCATCAATTGCCTCGGCGGCGGCCCCGCCGGCCTGTATTTCGCCATCCTGATGAAGCTGCGCCGGCCCGACTGCGAAGTCGTGGTGTGGGAGCAGAACCGCGCCGAAGACACGTTCGGATTCGGCGTCGTGTTCTCGGACGCGACGATGGACAATCTCGAGGCCGCCGACCCGGATTCGTGGCGCGCCGTGCGGGAGGCCTTCTACCGCTGGGATGACATCCACATCCACTATCGCGGCGAACTTCTGGAGTCGACCGGGCATGGCTTCGCTGGAATGTCGCGGATGCGGCTACTCCAGATTCTTGCCGCGCGAGCCCTCGAGCTCGGTGTGGACATTCGCTTTGGGCAGATGGTGAGCGATCCACGCGAGCTGGCCGACGCCGACCTCGTGGTGGCCGGCGATGGGGTGCACAGTGCGACGCGCGAACTTTTCGCCGCCCATTTCGAGCCTGATATCGACTTCCGACCCAATCGTTTCGTATGGCTTGGCACCACGTGCCCGTTTCCGGCGTTCACATTCCACTTCAACGAGAACGCGCACGGGCTTTGGCGCGTGCATGCCTACCAATACGAGCCCCGTCATGCCGAGGCCGATGACCCGGAGCCCATCTCGACGTTCATCGTGGAGGCGACGGAAGAGACCTTCGCGAACTCGGGTCTGGAAATCGAGGACGAGTCGGCCACCATCCGCTACTGCGAAGAACTGTTCGCCGAGCAACTTGGTGATCATCGACTCATCGGCAACAAGTCCATCTGGCGTCAGTTTCCGACGATCCGAAACCGACGCTGGCATCACGACAACTTCGTACTCATGGGCGACGCCGTGCATACTGCCCACTACTCAGTCGGGTCGGGCACCAAACTGGCGATGGAAGACAGCATCGCGCTGGTGGACCACATCGACGATGCCTGGCCCGCCGGCGGACCCACGCCGGATCGCGCGCGTATCAGCGCGGCGCTGTCGGGCTATGAGGCGGCGCGTCGGCCGGAAACCGAGAGCCTGCAGCGCGCGGCGCAGGCCAGTCTGCAGTGGTTCGAGGACACCGAGCGTTATTGGGAAGCCGAGCCCATCGAGTTCGGGTTCAGCCTGTTGACCCGCAGCCTGCGCATCACCCACGCCGATCTGTCGGAGCGAGATCCCGCATATGTTCGTCGTGTCGACGAATGGTTCGCGAGCCGGGCAGCGGAGCAATCGGGCACGCCGGTGGTAGAGATGTCCGCGCTGCCCGAGAAGGTCGCGCCCAGGGTGCACAGCCCGGCGCGATCCTACGCGCGGCGGCCGCTGCCGCCGCCCATGTTCACTCCCTTCAAGCTGCGCGAGATGCTGCTGGCCAACCGCATCGTCGTGTCACCGATGTGCCAGTACAGCGCCGTCGACGGCATGCCCGCCGACTGGCACTTCGTGAACCTCGCGTCACGGGCCGTGGGCGGTGCCGGACTGCTCGTCACCGAGATGACCGACGTCTCTCCGGGCGCTCGCATCACGCCGGGCTGTACTGGTCTGTACAACGACGAACAGGCCGCCGCCTGGCGACGCATCGTCGACTTCGTGCACGCAAACAGCTACTCCAAGATCGCGGTGCAGCTCGCTCATGCCGGCCGCAAGGGGTCAACCGAGACGCCCTGGAAAGGCGCCGACGAACCGCTTCAACGTGGCGGCTGGCCACTGCTGGCTGCCTCGCCAATACCCTGGCACCCTCACAGCCCCGTCCCGAACGAGATGTCGCGAGACGACATGGACACCGTGCTCGCGAACTTCGTTGCGGCAACGGAACGCGCCGCCGTCGCCGGCTTCGACATGCTGGAACTTCACATGGCTCACGGCTATCTACTCTCCAGCTTTATCTCGCCGCTGACCAACGAACGCGACGATGAATACGGCGGCTCGCTCGAGAATCGCATGCGTTACCCACTCGAGGTGTTCGCGGCCATGCGCGCCGTCTGGCCCGACGAACGCCCGATGTCGGTGCGTATTTCCGCCGTCGACTGGGCGCCGGGAGGTATGGAACCAGCCGACGCGGTGGCAGTGGCAAGAATGCTCGAGGCCGCCGAATGCGATCTGGTGGACGTGTCGGCCGGGCAGACCGTACCGCACGCAAGTCCGGTGTATGGCCGACAGTTTCAGACGCCGTTCGCCGAACGCATCCGACGCGAGGTGGGCATCAACACCATGGCGGTCGGCAATATCTCTTCCTACATGGATGCCAACACCATTCTCGCTGCGGGTCGTGCCGACCTTTGCGCTCTCGCTCGCGCTCACCTCTGGGATCCTTACTGGACACGCAACGCCGCGCAGAAACAAGGGTGGGACCTTCCCTGGCCCGACGCATACTCCGTTCTCGACGGTTATCGACCGCGCTTCGAATAGGATCAGCCCATGCGATCAACGACCTATAGCGAGTACCTGGCCGTCGACGAACTCCTGTCGCTCCAGCGGCTGAAGACCGACCCCGCCGAACACGACGAGATGTTGTTCATCATCATCCATCAGGTGTACGAACTCTGGTTCAAGCAGGAGCTGCACGAGATCGACTTTCTCGGCGAGCAACTTGCCGCCGGCCATGGTGCTCGCGCCGTCGGCACTCTCAACCGCATCCTTACGATCCTCAAGACGCTCGTTGCGCAGATCGACGTTCTCGAAACGATGACGCCGCTCGAGTTTCTCAGTTTCCGAGACCGCCTCGACACCGCGAGTGGCTTCGAGTCCTTCCAGTTCCGCGAGTTCGAGTTTGCCCTCGGGCTGAAGAATCCGGCCGCCATCAGCCGTTTCGCGGAGGGCTCGATCGCCCGCGCCAACCTGGAGCGCCGACTGGCGGCACCGTCGGTGTGGCTGCTCTTCCTCCGGCACCTTCACGCCAACGGGGCGGCCATCCCTTCCGCGGCAGTCGATCGCGACCCGTCGTTGCCGACCGTGCCGGACGAGCTCGTGCAGGAGCAGCTGATCAAGATCTACCGCGAGGACACCGCGACCATGCAAGTATGTGAGCGTCTCGTTGATCTCGACGAGGGCGTCCAGGAATGGCGCTATCGACACGTGAAGATGGTGCAGCGCACGATTGGGACCAAGCCTGGGACCGGCGGATCCGAGGGAGCCGAGTACCTCAAGAACACCCTGTTCAAGCCTGTCTTCCCCGACCTGTGGGCCATCCGCGCAGCACTCTGAGTGTTGGAGCCAACATGCCATCCCACGAGCACGACCTGCGGCCGGTAACGGCGGCGGAGCTGTGTGCGTCGCCGAACGCCATCGCCCCCGACTACTCGCGCTTCCGCGTTGCCGAGCGCTTGCTCCTGAGCGCGCATTCCCATCAGGCGTGGCCCGACCGCGGCTTCGAGGGGCAGCAAGCTGCGTGGCTGGACGCGGCCGAGCTGGTCGACCGCAAGTGGGAGCGAGCGTTCGCCAAAGCCGAACAGGTCCGTGAGGGTTTCCGCTACCTCCTGGACGACCCGGCCGCGGACATCACTCTGGGCGCCAACACGCACGAGCTGGTGGTAAGGCTGTTGTCGGCCCTTCCCCTGCGAGAACGCCCTCGCATCGTCACCACGGACGGCGAGTTCCATACCCTGCGGCGACAGTTCGACCGACTCGAAGAGGAAGGCATCGAAATCGTCCGGGTGCCGGCAGCGCCGGCGAGAACGCTGGCCGAACGGCTCGCTGCCGAGGTAGACCAGCGCACGGCGATGGTAGCCGTGTCGGCCGTCATGTTCCGCACGGCGCACCGTATTCCGCAGCTGGGAGCGGTGGCGTCGCAGTGCGCAGGCCAGGGCGTCCAGTTGCTGGTCGATGCTTACCACGCACTCAATGTGGCGCCGTTCTCCGTGCGTCAGGACGACCTGAACAGCGCCTTTGTGATCGGCGGCGGCTACAAGTATTGCCAGCTTGGCGAGGGCAACTGCTTCCTGCGACTGCCGCCGGAGTGTGACCTGCGGCCGATCATCACCGGCTGGTACTCCGAATTCAGTGCCCTCGAGGACACGGCTACCGCCAAGGTCGCGTATGGCGCGGGCGGTGATCGCTTCGCCGGGGCAACCTACGACCCTACTTCGCACTACCGTGCCGCCGAGGTCTTCGCCTACTTCGCGGAGCGCGGTCTCACCACGACGCTTCTGCGCGAGGTCAACCAGCATCAGGTCGGCCTGTTGACCGCAGAGTTCGACAACCTCGACATCGATCCGCGGGTGATCGCGCGCGACCACGAGACTCCGCTCAAAGAGCTTGGCGGCTTTCTCGCACTGCGGAGCCCGCACGCTGACCGGCTGGGCGCGGCACTGTACGAGCACGGCGTCTCGAACGACTACCGCGACGATATCCTCCGTCTTGGCCCGGCGCCCTACCTGGCCGACGCCCAGCTGCGAGAGGCGATCGCATGCCTCGGGAAGACCGTGAAGGAGCTAGCGTGACGACGAGGACGCTCGCCGCCACGATCAGAGTCGCTCTGGCTACTGTGGCAGCGCTCCCCCTCGGCACCGCCGTACAGGCGCAGCAGCCGCCCCCGATCAACTGGGGCCCCTGTAGCACCAGCCCCCATGAGGGCGCCGAGTGTGCCGAGGTGATTCTGCCGCTGGACCACAGCGCACCGACCGCCGGCACGATCGCTGTCGCGACGGGGCGCATCATGGGCGATCAGGCTGAAGCAGGCAGCCGCAGCCAGATCTGGTATCTCCCGGGAGGCCCCGGTGATTCGGGAATCGAGGCGCTGGGCAGACTGCACGCCATCTTCGGCGAGCTTCCCGTGGACATCTACAGTCTCGACCCGCGAGGAGTGGGCGGCACAGCCCTGCTGCGTTGTCCCGAACAGGAAGCGGACGACAGCGAGGAGGGACGAGAACTGTCCGCCGACGAGTGGCCGGCCTGTATCGAATGGCTGGCCGCGAACCGCTCCGATCTCGATTATCTGACGAGCACCGCATCCGCTCGGGATCTCGGCGCGCTCGTCGACGCGCTGAGCAAGCCCGAGAATAGGGTCATCATCTTCGGCGCCTCCTACGGCACCTACTGGGCGAACCGTTACCTGACCCTGTTCCCCGAACAGCCCGACGGGGTGATCCTCGACGGCATCGTGCCGGCCGACTGGACGTTCGCGGAATTCGATGAATCGCTCGACGGCGCAGGCCGGCGCCTGCTCGAACGCTGCGTGCGTTCCTCCGAATGCGCCGCGCACCTCGGCCCCGACCCGACAGGGCTCGCCGAGGAACTGCCCGACAGGTTTGACGAGGGTCACTGTCCAGATCTGAGCAACGAGATCGACGGCGCCATGCTGCGGCTGGTGTTCGGCAACATGCTGATGGGTGGACCCGAGGTATGGCCGTACATTCCGGCACTGATGTATCGGATGAACCGCTGCAGGATCCGTGACCTCCAAGCGGCCGGGGCCCTGTTCGAGACACTGTTCGAGTCGGAAGACGCCGGCGAGCCCGAGTCGCATTCGCCCGTGTTGCAGCGACACGTCGCCATGTCGGAGCTGTGGCCGGAGTCCGGCCCCTCGTCAGCCGACTTCGAGGCGGCGCTGACACGCATGACCATGACGACGGGCGTGAGCGCCTCGTTCGCCACGACCTACGCCGACTGGCCTCGCTACCCTCGCGATGAACTGGCCGCTGTGACCGCCGACTACAGCGGTCCGATGCTGCTACTCCACGGCGGGCTTGACCCGACGATGCCGGTCGAACGCCTGGCATCACTCATCGACCACTTCGACGCGCCCGGCCAGGAGTTCGTGCTCTTCCCGGATTCGGGGCACGTCACCGTCAGCGGCAACCCCTGCTCGCAATCGCTATATGCCAGTTTCATCGCCGAACCCGGTGCGCCGCTCGACCGCAGCTGCGTCGACACCGCGACCCCCGTCAATCTGGGCGCCCCCCACACCGACGAGTCGCTCTTCGGCACCGGCGACTTCTGGGGCGAGAAGGCGACAACGATGGAGATCGGCGTAGGCGTCATCAACTTCCTGCTGGCCGCTGCCATGGCGGGCCTGGTGCTATGGACGTCGCGTCTGGTCCGGCGGCGGCTGCGCCGCAACAAGACCGAAAGCGCCTCCTAGGCAAGAAAAAGGAGCGCCGCGGCTGGCAATCGGTTGCCAGCTTGCGGCGCTCCCGCAGGGAATCGATCAGAGGATCGGTGGGTCTCCCCTTCTGCAGTCAGGCGGTCGTTGGGTCTCCCGCTCGCTCAAGTCGTTGGTCCCGCAGCCTCGGATGCCACAGCTACAGATGATCTGGCGAGGCGTTGGGACCGACGCTCATCGGCCGCCGCCGGCCGTCATGAGCGCCACAAAGTCGTCGTCGCCGGTAAACCACCCTGCCGGCTGATTGAAGTCGGTGTCGATGGTCTCGTCCGGACCGGCCGAATAGCAGACCACGGCGGTGCTGAAACCATCCGATGCCTCGGAGGGGACGAACATGCCAAACACGTTGGCCATGTATCGGTTGCCCCAGGGATCAGCATCGACCCTGTCGGAGATGTACGGGCCGCGCCAGGCGAAGAGCGAGTTGAAACCCTCGCCGGAGGCCGAGTCAAACATCAACCCACCTGGCACACCGGCGCTGGTGCCGCCGTTGCGCATGTCGGCCGGCATGCGATGCCCACCCGTCGCGTTGCCCAAAGGGGTGTTGTGGATCAGGTGATTGGCAAAGGTATCGACGCGGAACTGCACCGCCACGCCACCGAAATCAGTCGACTCCGTAAACGCCTCGATGTGGGGCAGAGACCAGTTCTCACCGTCGACGCCACCGGCCAGCACCGGTGTGTCGCCGTCGCCGATGAGTAGCCCGACAGGCGAGGTGCGATCCGGCGTGTCGGAGCCAAACCCGCCACCGGCCCGACCTCCCCACTGCCAGAAGGCGAGTTCGCCCGTGTCGACCACGTAGCGGGCCAGCGACGAGCACAGCGCGCCAATGTCTTCCTTCACCCGCACGAAGCGTGCCAACCGATTGAAGCCGCCCAGGTTGGGAAGCATGATCGCCGACAAGATCACCAATACCAACAGAATGATGGTGACCTCGACCAGTGTGAACCCGCGCTGATCGTTCTTCATTGCTCGGTAGCTCCCTGCGGCCAACGGTTGCGGAATTGGGTCTCCCGTAACGTCGTGCAAGCAAGGTAGCCGCCCTCCCCCGTTGGCCAAAGCCGCCTGGACCGCCGTTGGCCGCCGCTGGCCAGATGGTCACTCCTGCCCACCTGCGGCCAATGTCGACGCCGTCCTTCCAGGGTCCGCTCCGGCCGCTGCGTTGCGAGCACGGCCGCAGGCGGCGGCTAATGCGACCCGACCGCCAAGGGCGGCCAGCAACGACCAAACCGGGCGCCCTTGCGGCCGTGATGGGTCGAGACCGGACGGCCAGGAAAGGCCACAACCGGCGTCAACTCCCGCTGGGCCGGGCGACGATATCCCGGGTCGCGCCTCGTCATCTTGGCCTTTGGATGGTGAGGCATTGCTATGCACGAGTGACTAATAGGGAGCAAAACTTTCTCGACAGAATCGCACTGCCGACGCGCACCGAGTGCCCGAAACGACGATACCGCCCGTCGACCGCAGGGCCGTCAGGACGACAGCGTGGCGCAGATGCCGACCTCTTCCCAGAGAACCGCGCGGTGACCGAACCGTTGCTTGATGTCGGCGATCACCACCTCCACCGCAGTCGCGAACGCGGTGCGATCGGCAGCCGGGTGCAGCATCACCAGCATGCGGCTGTTCTTCTCGGTCGCGTCGCCGACGCGGCCCTCCCACCAGCCGGAGGTCTCGATCATCGTGCCGCCGTCGGGGAAGTGCTTCACCAGAACCTCGTCGGTGAACGTCTGCCAGACGGCCGGATCGCGGCTGCCGCGCCCCATGTAGAGCGTCACCTTCACGTAGGGCTCGAGCGGTGCAGGACACTCCGCCACGGCGGACGCCGGAGGCGTCTCAGGTGCGTCGACTCGCGTGCTATTGGCAGAGACACAACCGGCAGTACCGACCATTACCAACCCAAACACGGCGCCCACGCCGCGCGCCCAGAGTTGGCGTCGGATCGCCGAGACGCCGAGACGGCAGGCGCGCTTCACTGACTGCTCCATGCTGCCATGGCGCCACTGTAGTGGACCGACCCGGTCGCGTCGACGGTCTTGTCGGGTTGTTGATTCACACAACTCAACGTGTGAACCTTTGTGCATGGCAACGAATCTGGACTTGGATGACCGTCTTATCGAGGATGCGCGGCAACTCGGCCGCCACACCACCAAGAAGGCGGCTGTGACGGATGCTCTGACGGAATACGTGCGCCGACGACGGCAGCTCCGAATTCTCGATGTCTTCGGCACCATCGCGTACGACGAGGAATACGACTACAAGGCCGAGCGCGCGCAGCGGTGAGGGTGCTGGTCGACACCTCGGTGTGGTCGCTCGCTCTGCGCAGGCGCGGCGCGATGCTCAACCCGGTGGAACGGCGCCACATAGCAACTCTGGGCCGGCTGATCGACGAGCACCGAGTACTCATGATCGGTCCCGTACGGGAGGAGCTTCTCTCCGGCGTCCGGCATCGCGAGCAGTTCGAGCAACTTCGCGAGCAACTCCGCGCGTTCCCGGACGAGGTTCTCACAACTCAGGACTACGAGGTCGCTGCCGAGATGGGCAATCAGTGTCGCGGCAAGGGGCTCGCAGTCTCAGCTATCGACTTGCTGATCTGCGCGACAACGATCCGCCGGGCAGCGGCGTTGTTTACGACGGACGGAGACTTCGCCCGCTACGCCGAGATTCTCCCGCTCGAACTGCTGACGCCTTAGGGCGCTACTGCGGCAGCTCGACCGAGAATAGGTTCGACCTCCGCTCCGATCGCGAGAACACGCCTTCGAACGGCGTTGGCGATGGCGAGAGGCGCGAGAAGCCCATCGCCGTCATCAAGCGGACGGCACCCGCGTTGCGCAACCACTCCGTATCGGGGGCTTCAGGGAGATCATTGGGCACGAGCAGCCCACCGGGGTTGAGCAGTTCCCAGGCGCTCGACACCATGCCGTCGTTCAGGAACAGGAACGAGGAGCCGCCGGGGCTCCATTCAAGTTCCCAGCCGTCCATGAGGAATCGGGGTTCCCCGCCGTCGACCGGATACAGCCAGGCGCTGGAGGTCGCGCGTCCTCGATTCACGGAAAGCCACTCGCCGTCGGGCGAGACCGCGATGAGATCCCCCCGGCCGTCCAGGTCATGGATCGTGCGGAGCGTGCCGGTGGCGATCTCCAACGCCTGCAGCAGGAATCGATCATTCTCCTGGCTGATGATAAAGACAGTCTCGCTATCGGCGCCGAACAGCGGCCTGCTGCTGAACGAGGGCAGCTCACTCAACAGTTCGCGTGGCGCTTCGGCACCGTCCACATGGCACAGCAGCAAGGATTCGGCGCTCTCGGCGGCCGTCAGCACCAGGATCCGGTTTCCGTCGGGCGCCTGGACGAAATCCCGCGCGTCGAGCCCTGGGCAGATTTCCTCGCGCGCGCCGTCACGCGTGCGGTAGCGCCACAGGCGGCCAGATCCTCTGCGCGAAGATTGTCTGTACACGATGTCCTCACCGTCGGCGCTGAACTGCGGTGCCGAGGCGTCGTCCTCGAACGTCAACTGGTGCTCGGTCCCGTCGGCACGTCGCAGCCACACGCTGTAGCGCTGGCTGCCCGCGGCAAAGACAAGCCGTTCGCCGTCTGGAGTCACGGCGAATCCCCGGATGTCATCGACTCCGGGGAAGCTTCCCACGATCTGCTCGGCGGACCCGCCCGCGGTGGGACTACGCCAGATCTCATCATCGCTTGACTCGTAGTAGAGCCATTCGCCATCTACGGAGAATCTGATGAACTGGCGACAACCGGGCCCGTCCGCGATCGGCACCGGCTCACCTTCGGGCACGGGAAGCTCGCTGACAAAGCACTCGGTAAAGCTGTCGCCTGTAGTCGCGAACATGTAGCCGATCGCGACCTTGCCCCCGTCGGGCGAAACGTCGATCTCGTGGGCCATTTGATGGGGCATCGGCGGGAACCAGATGTCCTCCGTGTTGGCGCCGCTCTCGTCGGCCGTGGCAATCCCGAGATGAGCACCCTCGCGATACTGCGCAAAGACGATGCGATCGTCCGCTGTCCAGTGCAGGGCGTTCGCGTTCCGGAGCATGAGCCGGGGCTCGCCCCCCGTAATCGAAACGCTCCAGGTGTCCCACTTCCAGTCCTCGCGAATCACGGTGAAAGCAACGCGCGACCCATCGGGCGAGAATGCCGGGGATTCCTTGTGATCGGGCGTATTCGTCAGCCTCAGCGGCGGACCGTCAGGCAGTGCCTTCACGTAGATCTGGCCCCACCCGTCGATTGGATCCGTGGCGACGAACGCGACCATCTGGCCGTTCCGTGAGATCGCCGGACTTTGCACGGCCGTGGCGAACTGCGTGAGTTGAACGGGCAAGCTCGTTCCGGGGTACGCGCCGGCGCCTGCCCCGGGCGAGCCGAAGAAGTACTCAACCGACACGCCGATGGCGAACGCCGACATGATCGCGCCCGCCACCGCCATCTTCATGCTTCTCGCCCTCCCCGCGTTTTCTGCCGTCCCCTGCGACCCACCCGACAGACCGTGCGCCTCCAGACCCTGCGCTGCCAGATAGCGCAGATCGACGGCAAGGTCGTCGGCATGCTGATAGCGATCAAGGGGGTCCTTGGCGAGACACTTCTCGAGCGCGCGTTCGAGCGGCCGGGCTAGCCCGCTGATCGTGGCCGGTTCCTCGTGCAGGATCTTGGCGAGAGTATCGGGCAGGCTCTTGCCGCCGAAGGCACGCTGGCCTCCGAGCATCTCGTACAGCACGCAACCGAGCGCAAACAGATCCGCGCGCTGATCGACGTTCTCGCCGTGCACCTGCTCAGGCGCCATGTATCCGGCGGTGCCCATGATGGTACCGGCCATAGTGCCGACCACGGTGGGCGACATCGAGCCCTCGCCGCTGGCGCTCACCGCCGACATCTCGGTCAACTTGGCCAGACCGAAGTCGAGGATCTTGGCGTTGCCGGAAGGCGTGACGAAGATGTTCGCCGGCTTGAGATCACGATGAATAATGCCGGCCTGATGGGCCACTGCGAGCGCCCGCGCGATTTCCGCGCCGAGCGTCAGTGCTTTCTTCTGTGGCACCGCCCCGCGGGCAATGAACTCCTGCAGGGTCTGCCCCTCGAGAAACTCCTGCACCATGTAGTGGGTCCGCTCGCTGCCCTCGCCTTCGACGCCCACATCGTAGATCGCGGCGATCCCAGGGTGATTCAGAGCGGCCGCAGCACGGGCCTCCTGCTCGAAGCGGGCCAGCCGCTCCGAGTCGACCGCGAACTCGACCGGCAGCACCTTGACCGCAACTTTACGGCCTAGCCTCGTGTCGTCGGCCAGGTACACCTCCCCCATACCGCCCGCACCGAGGCGGTCGACGATTGCATAGGGGCCAAGTTGAGTGCCGGGTTCCATGTGGATCTCCAGGGTGATCGTCGCCGTGGCCGTCTGACTGTATTGGACATCGGCGCCGTCTTCAGCAGGGACGATCGATTCTCCGAAAAAGCCCTCGGGGACCCGTGAATCGTGCGCTGGCGAGTCGGGAGGAGCCGCACTGGCGGTGGCAGGCGCGCCGGCGGTGGTCACGGCGATCAACCTCGATCTACACTAGGCCGCCGCTGGCAGAGTCCTGGTGGCGCCGTGGAATCACCGACGTCTACGCCGTCAGCGAGCCTCAACCGAAGGGAGTGCGTATGAGCAAGGCCAGGATCGCGGGACGGACACCCGTATCGACAGACCTCGAGCCAGGCGAATACCACTGGTGCGCCTGTGGACGTTCCTCGTCGCAGCCGTTCTGCGATGGATCGCATCGCGGCACCGGAATTGTGCCGTTGGCGTTCACGGCGGATACCGCCGAGACCGCCCATCTGTGCATGTGCAAGCAGACCGGCAACCCGCCGTATTGCGACGGTTCGCACGCATCGCTGCCCGAGGACGCCGCCGAGATCGAGGTGAAAGCCGAGGTCACTGGCGATGGCGCGCCTACGGCGAAGAACACGCCGGAAGAGCCGCACCTCGAGTTCATTCACATGCTGGCGCGCGACGGTCTCAGCAAGACCGGTCACCACGGCCCCATGGGCGCGATGGGCGTGCCACGGCCGTCCCTGCCGAGCTGGGACGACATTCAGATTCTGACGGCGCAGCTGGCGACCAAACCACTGCTCGAGGATGTCGCGGTAGACACGGAGCTGGTGATCGGCCCCAACGCGGCCAAGCCATTGCGGCTGGAGATCCCGCTCTTCGTGTCCGACATGAGCTTCGGTGCGCTATCGGAGGAGGCCAAGGTGGCGATGGCACGCGGTGCCGAACTGGCGGGAACGGGAATCTGTTCCGGCGAGGGCGGCATGCTCCCGGAAGAGCAGGCGGCTAATTCTCGCTACTTCTATGAGCTCGCGTCGGCCCGGTTCGGCTATTCGGAGGCTTTGCTGGGGCGCGTGCAGGCGTTCCACTTCAAGGGCGGCCAGGGCGCCAAGACCGGCACCGGCGGGCACCTGCCGGGGACGAAGGTGAGGGGTAAGATCGCCGAAGTCCGCCAGTTGCCTGAGGGCGCGCCGGCCGTCTCGCCGCCGACCTTTGCCGAGTTCACGACGCCGGACGACTACCGGGCTTTCGCCGATCGCGTGCGAGAGGTCACCGGCGGGATACCGATCGGATTCAAGCTCTCGGCCCAGCACATCGAGGCGGATATCGATTTCGCCCTCGAGGCCAGCACCGACTACGTCATCCTCGACGGCCGCGGCGGCGCTACGGGCGCGGCACCACTGATCTTCCGCGACAACATCTCGGTGCCGACAATCCCCGCGCTAGGCCGGGCACGACGTCATCTCGATGCGCTCGGTCGCGACGACATCACCCTGATCATCACCGGCGGGGTGCGAACCCCCTCCGACTTCATCAAGGCCCTGTGCCTCGGCGCTGACGGCGTGGCGGTGGCCAATTCCGCCATGCAGGCGATCGGCTGTGTCGCAGCCCGCATCTGCAATACCAACAATTGCCCAGCCGGGATCGCGACCCAACAGGAACATCTTCGCGCCCGCCTGGACATCGACGGATCGGCCGCACGGCTGGGCCGTTTCTTCCGAGCTTCGATCGAGCTGATGCAGGTCATGGCGCGCGCCTGCGGGCACGATCACCTCAGCGGGTTCGGTGTCAACGACATCACCAGCTACAAACGAGACCTGGCGGACCTCGCGGGCATCGCCTACGGAGGGGGAGGCACCCGCCAAGATCATCCGTAGCGAAGGATCGCGGCGCAGGGGTGTCCTACATGCCGGCTGCACCCATTGGCTCAGCGGACGTCGATCGTGCCCTCGCTCACCGGCACCGTGGCTCCCCCAACTCGGACCGCGGTGATCTCGCCGGCGTCGAGGTCGGCCTCGATGTCCATGAGGCTCGGCCGGCCCATCTCGATACCCTGCTCCACACGCCAGCGCAGCCGGCCATCGTGCTCGCCAGACGCGGCGCCCAGGAGGGCCGCCAGACTCGTCGCCGCGGCACCCGTGGCCGGATCTTCATCGATACCCACGCCGGGCCCGAACATCCGCATATGCACATCGACCTCCTCAGCCTCGGCATCCATCGCGAAGAGGCAGATGTTCTCGGCCCATGCCCCGGCGAGGTCCGCTTCCCATCGCTGGCGGTTGAGCGCGGCGCGGCCAACCGCGGCGCGATCGACGAGCGGCACGTAGAGGAACGGGAAGCCGCAGGAGACCGCAATGGGCGCAATCGTATCGGCGCGAATCACCCCGGGCTCAACACCGAGCAGGCGCCCGAGCACGTCGCGTGAGGGAACGGGTGGACCCCACTCCGGTGCCTGAGCGGCGGTGAGCTGGCAGGACTCGACCTTGCCGCCGCGAAGAACGACCTTCACCTCGACCAGACCAACACCTTCCTCGAGCGCAACCATCGCCGATTCGGCGCTGAGATCTACGGCGCCCCGCGTGGCGAGCACGCAGGCGGTACCCACGGTCGGATGTCCGGCGAACGGCAGCTCCACCGCTGGCGTGAAGATGCGCACCCTGGCGGTGCCTTCGGCAGTCTCCGCCGGCAAGACGAAGGCGGTCTCGGAGAGGTTGAACTCGCGAGCCACCTTCTGCATCTGCTCACCCGAGAGGCCCTCGGCATGGGGCAGAACCGCCAGGGGATTGCCGCCGAAAGGAACCGAGGTAAACACATCGACCGTGACGAACTCGTACTTCATTCGTTGTTCACCTGCAGTTCGAGAACCATGGCCACGGCATCCGAGCCGCAGACCGCACGATACTCGACGGACTCCTGGATGGCGGGTGGCGCGGCGTCTCGAGGTTCACGGAGGAAGCCGAAACGAGGAAAGAACTCCTCCGCCGTCTCGGTAAGCAGGTAAAGGGCCCGCAGGCCCACTGAACGGGCATGGCCGATCGCGTGAGCAACGACCTGCTCTCCCAGCCGTTGACCACGGCGCGTAGGTTCCACCGCTACCGACCTCAGGATGGCGTCCGCGCCGTGTACCTCCAACGCCGCCGTCGCGATGATCGCGGCATCGTCGCGGAGCACGAATTGCGTGTCGCGGCATCGTTCGATGTCGTCCAGCGGCAGGCCGGAAGCTGCCACCAACGCGTCAGCCGCCTCATACTCGGACGTACGCACGACCGTCGGTGTCACTGCATCCTCCGTATCTGCTCGGTTACGCTGGTATCTTCGGCAGAATAGCAAACCGTCTCCTGTAGGAAACCATGTCTGATTGGCTGTCCATTGCCTGCGCGCGGTCAACCATGCTGCGCAGCCTCAAGTTCTCCGTTGTCGTGGGCGCCATTCTCATCGCGATCAATCACGGCGACGCCATTCTCGCGGGCGATGTCGACGGCAGACGCTTGCTGAAGATGCTGCTCACCGTGCTGGTGCCCTACCTGGTATCGACCTTCTCCTCCGTCGGCGCCCGCCTGGAGATGACGCGTCATGTTCCTCGTGATGCGGGCCGCGTAGAATGACCCGCAACCGCTAGCAGCTGCCCGCAGCCACGTCTCCCTCAACCCGCCAGCGCACACCATGCATCTTCCTGCGCTCGACACACGAACGTCCGTCACGGAGCGATGGAGCGCCACGATCGGCGCCGTCGATATCGTTTTCGGTCCGGGAACGCGGGGAGAGTTGCCTGAACTCGTGCTCAGCGGCGGCTTTGCGCGGCCGCTGCTGATAACCGACCCCGGAGTGCGTGCCACGGGCCATGTCGACGACCTCGCGGAGCAACTGCGCGCAGCCGGCACGGTCCCGTCGATCTTCGACGAGGTCGTGCCGAACCCCTCGACCGCAACCGTGTCGGCAGGCGCGAGTTTTGCTCGCGAACAGCGTCCCGACCTGATCGTCGGGTTCGGTGGTGGCAGCGCGATGGATGCGGCCAAGGGCATCAACTTCGTCTACACCAACGGTGGCGCGATGGAAGATTATGAGGGCACCGGCAAGGCCACGCGGCCCTTGCTGCCCTCGTTCGGAGTGCCCACGACCGCCGGCACGGGTAGCGAGGGACAGTCCTACGCATTGATTTCGCGCGTCGAAGATCAGCGAAAGATGGCCTGCGGCGACCCGGGCGCGCGATTCCGCGTAGCGATACTCGACCCGGAACTTCTATCGACGACGCCGCGCGCTGTGCGCTTCGTGGCAGGCATCGACGCCATTGCGCACGCGGTGGAAAGTCACGTCAGCCTGCGCGCCAATCCGGTTTCGCGCCTCTTCAGCAAGCAGGCATGGGAGCGCTTGAGTAGGAGCTTCGTCGCATCGCTGGCACCCGGGGCGGATCTGGCAGACCGCGGCGACATGCTGCTTGGCGCCCACCTGGCAGGAGCCGCCATCGAGGCCTCCATGCTCGGCGCTGCGCATGCCTGCGCGAACCCTCTGACAGCTCGCTACGGCATCGTCCATGGGCTCGCGGTGGGGCTGCTCCTTCCCCACGTGGTCGCCTACAACCAGGTCACCGCGGGCGACGAGTACGCCGAACTCGCCGAGCCCCCCCCCGCACAGGGCGACCTCCCGGGCCTGCTCAGCCGGCTCTTCGCTGCGGGCGGAGTGCCGCTGCGCCTGCGCGACCACGGCATTGCCCTCGACTCGCTGCCCAAGCTGGCCGCCGACGCGGCCACGCAATGGACCGCCCAATTCAATCCCCGTCCGGTCAAGGAGACCGATCTTCATGCGATTTATGAGTCGGCGTACTAGTCGCCTGCTAGTGGCGTGGGCCGCTCTCGGACTCCTGCTGGCCGCCAGTTCAGCCGTCGCCGCCGACGATGGTAACTGGCGCCTGTTCCGTTCGGACTCGGCCCTGACAGGGGTACTGGACGTTGAACTACCCGACGATCTCGAACCGTTGTGGGTGTTCGAGCTGGGCGAAGGCGTCGAATCGAGCGCCGCGGTTGTCGATGGCCGGGTGTTCGTGGGGTCGCTCGACGGGCATCTCCACGCGCTCGACCTGGAAACCGGCGCGGAGCTATGGCGCTTCGCCACCGAGATGGAGGTCAAGTCGTCGCCGTCCGTGTTCAACGACACCGTCTACTTCGGCGACGAGTCCGGCGCGTTTCACGCTCTCGACGCAGCCACGGGAGCCCAACGCTGGGTGGTGGAGACGGGAGGCGGCATCATCTCGGCCGCCAACTACAGCGACGGCATCCTCGTGTTCGGCTCCTACGACAACAACCTGTACGCGGTGAACGCCAACGACGGCAGCGTGCGCTGGGCAATCACCACCAACGGCTACGTCAACGGCACGCCGGCAATCGTCGATGGGCGCGTGGTGTCCGTCGGCTGCGATGGCGTCCTGCGCGTGGTCAACCTGGATGACGGCGCCATCCTGCAGACGCTCGAGATTGGCGCCTACGTTGCAGCCAGCCCGGCGATTCGCGACAACATCGCGTACTTCGGCACGTTCGAGAATCAGGTGATCGCCGTCGATCTGGCCGATGGTGGAGCCCCGTGGATCTACGAGCACCCGCAACGCAAATTCCCCTACTACTCGTCGGCAGCCGTCACGGAGGATACCGTCGTGCTCGGCGGGCGGGACAAGATGATCCACGCCATCGCGCGCGATACTGGCGAAGCGCGCTGGACCCACACGAGCCGAGCCCGCGTCGACTCTTCACCGGTGGTCTTCGGCAACCGCGTTGTAATCGGCGGTAGTTCAGGCGACATCGTCATCCTCGACGTGCACACCGGCGACCTTCTGTGGCAGTTTGAGACCGGCTCGTCGATCGTCGCTACTCCCGCCATCGCCGAGGGCCGCCTCGTCGTCGGCACGGAAGACGGCATCCTGTACTGCTTCGGCCGGAAATGATGGAAAACGAATCGTCGCAAAAACCCGATGCCACTCGCCCCGAGCCGGCGACGAGCCGACTGGAAATGGCCGAGACCGAGGTCGGCAGCGTCTTTGTCTCCAACTACCCGCCCTACTCGCAGTGGTCGGAGCAAGATGTCGCTGCCTTTGAGAAGGCGCTACATACCGCGCCCCAAGCGGACGCTCCGCCGCTGGGAATGTACCTGCACATCCCGTTCTGCCGTAAGCGCTGCCGTTTCTGTTACTTCCGCGTCTACACCGACAAGAACGCCGACGAAGTCCAGACCTACTGCGACGCGCTCGCACGCGAGGTCGACGCCTACGCAGCGCTACCCGTTGTGCAGGGCCGCCCGCTACGGTTCGTCTACTTCGGGGGCGGCACGCCCTCCTACATCGCAGCCAAGCACCTGGCCGAGCTGGTGCGACGGATCCAGGCCGCATTTTCGTGGGACCAGGTCGAAGAGGTCACGTTCGAGTGCGAGCCGGGAACGCTCACGCGTCCGAAGCTCGAGAACATACAGGCGCTCGGCATCACGCGCCTGAGCCTGGGCGTGGAGCACTTCAACGACCACATCCTGCAGCTCAACGGACGGGCCCACGTCAGCACCGAGATCGAACGAGTGCTGCCGTGGATTCATGAGATTGGCTTCGAGCAATTCAATCTCGACCTGATCGCAGGCATGATCGGCGAGACCTGGGAAACCTGGCGCGACACGGTGGAAAAGGCCATCGACGCGGCACCCGACTCGGTGACGATCTACCAGCTCGAGCTGCCCTTCAATACGCGCGTCTCGAAGGAGTTCCTGGAGGGCACCCTTGATGTCCCGCTCGCCGACTGGGCGCAAAAGCGCGAATGGCATCAATACGCCATCGAGCGACTGAGCGAGGCGGGCTATGTTGTCTCGAGTGCCTACACCATGGTGCGCGGCGACTGCACCTTCCGATATCGCGACTCGCTGTGGCGCGGAGCCGACATGATGGGCACGGGCGTTTCCTCCTTTGGCCATGTCGGCGGCGTCCACGCCCAGAACACGGCCAATTGGAGCGAATATCTCGACGCAGTCGCTGCCGGTCGGCTGCCGGTCACGCGCGCCCTGTCCACGACCTCGCACGATCGACTCATCCGCGAGTTCATTCTGCAGATGAAGACCGGCTCGATCGATGCGGCGTATTTCGACGAGAAATTCGGTGTCGATGTGCTGAAACACTTCGCCGCACCGCTCGCGGACCTCGCCGGGCGCGGAATGCTGACCGTGCGCGGCGACGGTATCGACCTGACCCGGGCGGGGTTGCTGCAGGCGGATGGCCTGCTACCAGCGTTCTACGACGCCGAACACCAGAACGCCCGTTATACCTGATTTCCTTCACGCGATCCCCAACCAACCCTAAGGCGAGATCTATGCGTCAAACCGCAGCGTCCCTCCTGGTGCTCCTGCTACTTGTGGCGGCACAGCCGGCCACCACCGTGAGAGCGGCGAGCACGGCAACCGGCGACGAGTTCGACTGGCCACAGTTTCGCGGACCGCGGAGCGACGGCAGGTCGACCGAGGTTGGGCTGTTTGCGGAATGGACGGCCGCGACCCCCATCGCCGAGCGCTGGCGCGTGCCTCTCGGCAACGGCTACTCGAGTATCTCCATTGTCGATGACTCGGCGGTGACCCTGTTCGGCGGCGAGGGCGGCGAGTACGTGGCAGCGTTCGACACGGCAACCGGGGCGGAACGCTGGAGGCTGCGTGTGAGCGACCTGTATCGGGACGGTCAGGGCGACGGCCCGCGATCGACCCCCACGATCGACAGCGGCAGGGTCTTCGCGCTGAGCGCCCGTGGCGTACTGGTCGCGGCCGCGCTTGCCGACGGCCGACCGCTATGGCGCATCGACCTGGCCGACGCATTCGCCGGCCGGCGGCCGACCTGGGGGTTCTCGGCATCGGCGATTGTCGTGGATGGACAGTTGCTCATCGAGGCCGGCGGCGGCGATGCCGCGATCATCGCGCTCGACCCCGACACAGGTACCGAACTCTGGCGGGCGCTCAGCGACCAGCCGGGTTATTCAACGCCGGTGGTAGCCAACGTGCACGGTCAGCGCCAGGTGATCTTCTTCACCGCCGACCGGGCTCTCGGGATAGCGCCCACCGGCGGCGAAGCGTTGTGGTCGTTTCCGTGGAAGACCGCGTACGACGTCAACGCGGCCACGCCGGTCTTCGTGGCTCCCGACAAGGTGCTCATCGCAGCCGGCTACGACGTCGGCGGGCGCCTTCTCCGCATCCCCCGGCCAGGTTCCGGCGACGAGGTCGAGACCCTGTGGCACTCCCGCAGCCTGAAGAATCAGTTCAGCAGTTCGGTGGTCGTTGACGGCTACATCTACGGGTTCGACGACGGCAACCTGGTCTGCCTTGACCTGACCACCGGCGAGCGGCTGTGGCGTGCGCGTGGCTTTAGCCACGGGTCGCTGGTGTACGCCGACGGCCATCTGGTGGTTCTGGGGGAACACGGCACGCTGGCGCTGGTGCGCGCCACCCCCGGCGAGTATCAGGAAATCGCTCGTCAGCGAGTATTCGACAGCAAAACATGGACACCTCCATCCCTGTCCCGACATACTCTCTACGTCCGCGACGAGAACGAACTTGTCGCCCTCGAGCTGACTCCTTCCCGCTGAGCCTCGGCTCACTCGACAGGGACCCTTCCGTCGACGCCTGCCTTCCCCCCAACGCCGCGATGATCAAGCAATTACTACGCGCTCTGCCGGTACTGACCCTGGCCGCCATGCCCGCCTTTCTCTCAGCCCAGGAAACGGCGCAAAGCGAATCCAGCCAGTCCGAAGAACAGGTAATCCAAGGGCAGGCCACCGAGTTCATCTTCGTGGAAGGGAGCCTGCCACTGGTCCCGGACTCCAACTCGATCGCGTCGAAACTGCCGCTGTCGCTGTTCATGACGCCCAATAACGTGGGCATGGTGACGTCGGAGCTGATGCACGAACAGAACGCCCGCGTGATGGGCGACGCGTTGGCGAATGTCAGCGGCATCAACGTGCAGCCCGGATTTGGCGTAACCGACTACTTCGTCATCCGCGGCTTCGACTCGCTGTCGAGCAGCCTGATCCTCACCGATGGCGCACCGGAGCCGGAAGCGACGTACTGGCAGCTGTACAACGTCGAATTGCTGGAGGTTCTCAAGGGGCCGGGCGGTTTCTTGTACGGCAGCAACCCCCTGGCGGGCACGGTAAACCTGGTGCGCAAGCAGCCCATGGCGATCCAACGGACGACGGGCGGCGCCGCCTTCGGCAGCTTCGCTGATTTCGAAGGCCTGCTCGACTACAACTACGGCCAGCCCGGCTCCGACGTGGCGTTTCGACTGAACGGTCTGTACCGACGCTCCGACGGCTACCGTGACGACAAGGACAGTCGCGTTACGGCGCTCAATCCATCGCTGGCCTGGACGGTCAACGACAGCCACCAACTGAATGCCAGCTTCGAGTATGTCGACGCGCGCTATTCGCCAGACGCCGGCGTGCCGCTTCAGCTTGTCGGCTTCAACGCCGATGGCAGCCCTGACTTCCAGGTGGCTTCGGTCGAGCCCGAGAACAACTACAACTCGCAGTTTGATCGCTCCGAACAGGATATCTACCGCTTTCAGGTGGACTACGAGGGGCAGATCAACGAGTCGCTTACGATCCGCAACAAGCTGTACTCGCGGAAGCTGGACTGGGTGTCCAACGGAACGTTGATCAATGGTGTGGCGCCGCGCAGCGTGGGGTTCGAGATCTCCGAAGAGAGCCCCGGAAGCCTGATCTTCGCGCCGATCTTCGACGGGTTTGACGTGTTCCGGACGTTCATCGCGCTCGACGACAAGCAGAACTTCTTTGGCAACCAGTTCGAGGCCATCTACGAGTTCGAGACGGGCAACATCCGCCACAATCTGCTCAGCGGCGTGGAGTTCGCGCGCAATACCGACCAGTTCGCGCTCGACGTTGCCCTGCTGGCGCCGATCGACCTCCACAATCCCGTCAACGTGCCGTTCGCGCCACAGTCCATTCCCGGGCAGATGGTGGCAGGCGACGCCCGCACCGTGATCCTGGCGCCCTACGTGATCGACCAAATCACCGTGTCTCCGAACCTCCAGCTACTCGCCGGAGCGCGCCTCGACGCGATCGACTTCAACGACGATCTCACCCGTCGCGAGCGCAACGACACCGAGGTTTCGCCGATGTTCGGTGCGGTCTGGATGCCGACCCAGGATGTGTCCCTCTACGGCAACTTCTCGCGGTCATTCGCGCCGCCCTCGCCGCGAGCGTTCGGCGACTTCGAACCCGAGAAGAGTCGCCAGGTGGAGATCGGCTTGAAGACACGGTGGCTCGATGGGCGCGCGCAGGTCACTGCGGCGGCGTACGAACTGGAGCGCGAGAACATCGCGATCCCGGACGACAACGGCTTCACTCAGCAGGTCGGCAACCAACAGTCGCGAGGATTCGAGTTCGAGCTGGCGATCGAGCCCGGCGCCGGCTTCCGCGCCGTTGCCTCCTACGCGTACAACGATGCCGAGCTGACCAAGTTCGCGGAGACGGTAATTGTCCCGACTCCTGTGGGCTTCCTGCCGATCGTTTTCGATCGTTCCGGCAACCGCCCGGCGTTCGCGCCCGAGCATCTGCTCAGCTTGTGGGGGACCAAGACCTTCACTAGTGGTCTCGGCGTTTCGCTGGGCGCACGCTACACCGGCGAGCAGTTCATCGCGGAAGACAACGCTTTTGTCGTGCCCGACGCCTTCGTGGTCAGTGCGGCAGCCACCTATGCGTGGAACAACTACGACGTCAGCGTCAACGTGCAGAACCTCACGGGCACCGACTACTTCACGCGCGGATTCGGGTCGCAGTCGGTGACGCCGGCCACTCCGACTGCCGCCTGGGTGCGACTGGGCGTCGCCTTCTAGCAAGGCCCGCTGGCCGCCTGCAAGCGAGATCCAACATGACACGAACCGAGCAGTACGACGTCATCGTCGTCGGCGGCGGCCCGGCGGGCTCCGCAACGGCAACGATGGTGGCGCAGGCTGGTCGCAGCGTGCTTTTGCTGGAGCGCGACGTGTTTCCCCGCTTCCGTATCGGGGAGTCGCTCATGCCGGCCACGTACTGGACGCTCGAGCGACTCGGCGTACTCGACCAGATGAAGTGCAGCCACTTTCCCAAAAAAGAGTCGGTGCAGTTCTTCTCCCCGGGCGGCCGCGGCTCCGTGCCCTTCTACTTTTCCGAGACCGAAGCGGGGCCCAGCGCGCAGACCTGGCAGGTTGACCGGGCGGAATTCGACCAGATGCTGCTGGACAACGCCCGCTCGAACGGTGTGGAGGTACACGAAGATACGCACGTCACCGAGGTGACCTTCGACGGCGACCGCGCCACGGGCGTCAACGCGCGGTTCCCCGACGGCCAGATACGACCACTGGCAGCGCGTGTGGTGGTGGACGCTACCGGGCAATCGGCAATGCTCGCGCAGCGCCTGGACCTGCGCGAAGGCGATCCGAACCTGCGGAACTGCTCACTGTTTACGCGTTACCGCGGTGCTGTCCGCGGCCAGGGACGCGACGAAGGCGCCACGCTGATTCTGTACACCGGGAAGCCACGAACCTGGTTCTGGTTCATCCCGATGCCCGACGATGTCGTTAGCGTCGGCGTGGTCGGACCGGTCGAACGTCTTGTACAGGGCCGGGCCGGGGGCCCGCAGGCCATCTTCGACGAAGAAGCCGCGAGCTGTCCCGCCATACTGGAACGCCTCGAAGGCGCCGAGCAGCTGCACGAAATCCGCGCCGTGAAGGACTTCTCCTATGGCTGCCGGCGCATGGCCGGCGACGGGTGGGTGCTGGTCGGTGACGCCAACGGCTTCCTCGACCCGATCTACTCTTCCGGCGTGTTTCTGGCGCTGAAGGGAGCCGAATTCGTGGCCGACTCGATCGTCGCGGCACTCGAGGCCAACGACCCGTCCGCCAAACGACTGGGGCGGCACGCGGCGGAGTACGCTGGAGGCGTCGACGCCATGCGCCGCCTCGTCTACGCCTACTACTCGCCTGAATTCAACTTCGCTACGTTCCTGCGCGAGTATCCGGATGCCAAGGACGAGCTGGTGAACCTACTGATCGGCAACGTTTTCAGAAAAAGCATTGCCGGACTGCTAGAGTCGATGCAGGAATTCTGTGAATTGCCAGGTTACGAGCCCTTCCACCTTGAGGAAGCGCCCAGCGAATGAACCGGGCGCCGTGGCCACTTGGCCAACGGGCCGATCGCGACTCTCACGCGAGGAGACTCATGTCGAGTAAGCAGTGGCTGGCCATCGGCCTGCTAGTGACGATGTACGTGCTGCACAACGACTGGTGGTTCTGGAGCGATAGCTCGCTCATCGCGGGCCTGCCCATCGGCCTCGCCTACCACGTGGTCTACATGGTGGTGACGGCACTCGTACTGGGCGCCGTGGTTCGTCTGGCCTGGCCAACGCATCTCGACTCCGGAGACGAACGATGACGCTGTCCATCATCGTCGTCTACATGGCCCTCGTCATCGGCATCGGCGTGGTCAGCAATCGCCTGTTGAGCAGCACGGGCGAAGACTACTTCCTCGCGACTCGTTCCATCGGCCCGGTCGTTCTGCTGATGTCGCTGTTCGGCACCAACATGACGGCCTTTGCGTTGCTCGGGTCCTCGGGTGAGGCGTACCACGCAGGGATCGGCGTGTTCGGCCTGATGCCGGCCATTTCCGGACTCGTGATTCCGACGGTCTTTTTCGTCCTCGCGCCCAGAGCGTGGGCCATCGGCAAGCGCCACGGCTACACCACCCAGGTGGAGTTCTTCCGCGACCGCTGGGGATCCGATCTGCTCGGGCTACTGCTGTTCATCGTGCTGGTCGCGCTCGTGATCCCCTACCTGCTGATCGGGGTCATGGCTGGCGGAGTAACTCTCAATCAGGTCACCTTCGGGCAAATTCCCGAGTGGATCGGTGGTCTGGTGATCTGCGCGGTGGTGATGAGCTACGTCACCATTGGCGGCCTGCGCGGCACAGCCTGGGTGAACACGTTCCAGACCATCGTGTTCATGGTGCTCGGGGCCGTCACCGTAACGGTGGTATTCAACCGCATGGGGGGCGTGGGCACGGTGATGGCGCGTATCGCCGAGGAAGCCCCCTCACTGCTTGCGCGCGAAGGCAACTTCAGTCACATCCACTGGCTGACCTACTCGCTGATCCCGCTCTCCGCGGGCATGTTTCCGCACATGTTCATGCACTGGCTGAGTGCCAAGCGCGCCGATAGTTTCCGGCTCACGGTACAGGCATACCCGCTTTGCATCGCGTTGGTGTGGCTGCCGCCCGTGTTGCTCGGAGTGGCCGGCAATCTCGACTTTCCCGGCCTCATCGGCGGCCAATCCAACTCCATCCTCGTACGCATGATCGGCCTACACGCTCCCGGCGTTTTGGCTGGCTTGCTAGGAGCCGGAGTATTCGCCGCCGTGATGTCGTCGCTCGATTCGCAGGTGCTGTCGCTCGGCACCATGTTTACCGAAGACATCGTCGACCACTATGGCTATGGCGATCGCATGACCGACAAGCAGAAGGTCGCCTCCGGCCGCATCTTCGTAGCGGCGATCCTGCTCTTCACCTACCTGCTTTCGCTGGTGTCCGAACGCAGCATCTTCAATCTTGCGACCTGGTCGTTTACCGGCTTCGCGTCGTTGTTCCCGATCGCGATCGCCGCGATGTTCTGGCGCCGAAGCACCAAGGTGGGGGCGATCGCATGCGTCTCGACGGTCGTCGTGCTGTGGACCTACTTCTTCATCCAGGGATGGGGCGACCGCGCTTATACGGTCGGCGGCACCGGTGTGATGGCGGTGGCGGTCATTCTCGGCGCGTCTAGCGTCGCGATGATCGTCGGATCGCTGTTGAGCTCGCCGCCGGAGCCGGACCGCGTCGCGCGCTTCATCGGCACGCGCTAGCGGCCCGTGGCAGACGTCTGATGGGCATGCGCGTCGCCTACATCACCGCGGGTGCCGCCGGCATGTACTGCGGTTCGTGCCTGCACGACAATACCCTGGCGGCCGCGATGCAACGGCAGGGGCACGACGTCGCGCTGGTGCCGACCTACACGCCAACCCGCACCGACGAGGACAACGTCAGCATCGACCGCGTCTTCTATGGTGCCCTGAACGTGTACCTTGAGCAGAAGTGGAGCTTCTTCCGCCACAGTCCAACCCTTGTGCACTGGCTGCTCGATCGGCGTCCCGTGCTTGATCTGGTGTCGCGGATGGCAGGATCGCACGCTACTCAGGGAGCTGACCTGGGCGAGCTGACTCTCTCGATGCTGCAGGGCGAGGAAGGCAACCAGGCGTCCGAACTAGCCCGGCTGGTCGAGTGGTTACGCGATGAATACGCGCCGGACATCGTTCACATCACCAACTCCATGCTCATTGGCATGGCCGCGGCGCTCAAGCGCGAGTTGGGAGTACCGGTCGTGTGCAGCGTTCAAGGCGAGGACATCTTTCTCGGCGACATCGTCGAGCCGTGGCCGGCACGCGTGCAGGCAGAGATGCGTGCCCACGCTGGCGATGTCGACGCGTTCATCGCGCCCAGCCGATACTACGCCGGCCACATGGGAGAGTATCTGGGCGTCGCCGAAGACCGCATGCGAATCGTTCCGCTGGGAATCAAACTCGAAGGACATGAGCTCCCCGAGCCCTCTGATAGCCCGCCTCGCACGATCGGATACCTGGCCCGCATTTGTCCGGAAAAGGGACTGCACCATCTCGTCGACGCCTTCGTCGACCTCGCCAGCGGCAGACCCGACGTGCGTCTGCGTGTGGCCGGATATCTGGCGCCGCGCGACCAGGAGTATCGCGACCAGCAGCAGCAGCGGCTATCGGAAGCGGGCGTTGCCGATCGGGTCGACTGGCTGGGCGAAGTCGATCGACAGGGCAAACTGGACCTGCTGCACTCAATCGACCTGTTCTGCATGCCCACAACCTATGCGGAGTCGAAGGGGCTGCCCGTTCTCGAGGCTCTGGCCAGCGGCGTACCGGTGGTGCTGCCGGAACACGGCGCGTTCAGTGAAATGGTCGACTGGACGGGTGGTGGAGTACTGGTGGAACCGAACTCCCCCGCGGCCTTGGTCGACGGGATCGCCAGTTTGTTGGACGATTCGGCAAGGCGCATCGCGCTTGGGCAATCTGGCCGGAGCGCGGTACATGAGAAATTCTCCGACGACGCGATGGCGACTGCCACGCTGAAGGAATACGAGCGAGTCCTATGCATGAGCTGACGGTACGGCGCAAAGTGGAGTTCTCGGATACCGATATGGCTGGCATCGTGCATTTTTCGCGGCTGATCATCTTCATGGAAAACGCCGAACACGCGTTCCTGGAAGCGCTCGGCGCGAGCGTATCGATGGACTATGAAGGCGTTCACATCGGTTGGCCCCGAGTCGCCGTGGAGGCCCAGTTCAAAGCACCGGCCCGCTTCAACGAGCACGTCGACATTCATGTAGAGGTGCTGAAGAAGGGCACCCGTTCGATGACCTACGGCTTCGAGATGCATGCTAGCGGCCGACTCGTCGGCACCGGGAAGATGACGTCAGTATGTTGCGAGATGACCGACAAAGGCCCGCGCTCGATGCCGATCCCGGCCTTTCTGGCCGATCGGATCGAGGAGGCCCCGGGTAGCGACACGGAGGCATCGTGAGCGACACTCCCGTGCGCCTGTTGGTGAGTGATCTCACCAAGACCTTCGGCGACGGTGACAGCGCGGTTCGTGTTCTGACCGGCGCGAACCTCGAGGCCGCAACCGGCGAATCGATCGCCATCATGGGCCCTTCGGGATCCGGCAAGAGCACGTTGTTGCACTGCGTCGGTACGCTCGAGCCTCCCACAGCGGGCAGCGTACGAATCGGC
>JAJCXS010000235.1 GCA_029263335.1 Acidobacteriota bacterium
ACGATGAGGTTCTGCACCTGACGGCTATCACCGACGCTTGCGAGATGAGGCATCTCATCCTGGACGGTAGCGCCTGGCGTCCCTCCGATCGGCCCTACGAGTACCCCGAGCGCACCATCAGGATCACGACGGCCGAAGCCCCTGGCACGCTGCCCGAGGCGAGCAACGCCGCAGGCAGTTGGCCGTCGTTCCGGGGACGCGACGCGGCCGGCGTGGCGCATGGGATGAACCTGCCCGCAACGTGGAATGGGGCCACCGGGGAGAACATCCTCTGGCAGGTCCCGGTCTCAGGGCTGGCCCACTCGAGTCCCGTGGTGTGGGGCGATCAAGTGTTCGTGACCTCGGCCGTCAGCGCCGACGAAAACGCGACGTTCAAACCCGGCCTCTACGGCAACGGCACCGCGTCGACCGACCGCAGCGCACACAGGTGGGTCGTGCAGGCGTTCAACAAGCACACCGGTGTTCTCCAGTGGGAGCACGTGGCTTACGAGGGCACTCCGAACGAGAAGCGCCACATGAAATCGACGTACGCCAGCCCCACGCCAGCCACCGACGGGCGGGTGGTGGTGGCCTACTTCGGCTCGCAGGGGCTGCACGCGTACGACGTCGCCGGCAATTTCCTGTGGAGCATCGACCTCGGCCACGTCAACGTGGGCGCCTACAACGCCCCGAACATCGAGTGGGGTACAGCGAGCTCTCCATCGCTTTGGAACGGCCGCGTCTTCCTGCAGGTCGACACCCAGGAAGACGACTTCCTGATGTCGGTGGACGCCGCCACCGGCGAGATCCTGTGGAAGGCCGACCGCGACGAACTCCCCACCTGGGGCACGCCGACGGTAGTACGCACCCACGGTGAACCCGAACTGGTGACCAACGGCGCCAACTACATTCGGGGCAACAATCCGATGACCGGGGAGGAACTCTGGCGCCTGGGTCGCAGCTCCAAGATCACGGCACCGACGCCGATCTTCACCCCCGAGCACATCGTGGTGGCCAGCGGCCGCGGCCCGGAACGGCCCATCTTCGTGCTGCGTCATGGCGCGCGTGGCGACCTCACTTTGCCTGAAGGCGAGACCAGCAGCGAGAACATCGTCTGGAGCATCGAGCGCCGAGGCCCGTACATGCCCACCCCGCTCATCTACGACGGCATCCTCTATGTGTTGGCCAACAACGGTGTATTCGACGCCTACGATCTTCAGACCGGCGACGAACTGTATCGGCAGCGGATCCCTCATCTGGGGAGTGGGCTGTCCGCCTCACCCGTGGCGGCCGACGGCAAGATCTACCTGTCCTCCGAAGACGGCGACATCATCGTGGTAAAGGCAGGTCCCGAGTTTGAACACCTCGGTACCAACTCGATGGGCGAACTACTGATGGCCACGCCGGCGATGTCAGAGGGAGTGATGTACGTCCGCTCCGTCGACAGCCTCTTCGCCATCGGATCGGCGCGTTCCGGCCGCCGCCTCCTCGAGCGCTGACACGTGTTGAATGACTTTCGCCTTGCAGCCCGATCGCTTTCCGCATCGCCGGGATTTCTCGCTGTCGTGGTCATCACGTTGGCCGTTGGTATCGGGCTGAACTCCGCGATCTTCAGCGCCTTGTATGGGATCGTTCTGAGGCCGCTCCCCTACGTCGCCCCTGAGCGCGTCATGACGCTGTGGGAAACGAACCCGGAACAGGGTCTCGACCAGGAGCAAGTTTCAGGCGGCAACTTCCAGGACTGGCGCGACCAGGCGGACTCGTTCGAGTCGATGGCGGCCTTCCGCCGGGGATCGCTCGTGCTGACTGCCGACGAGGTCCCGGTGCAGGTGGGAAGCGCCGTGGCGTCGCCGACCGCGTTCAAAATGCTTGGCGTCGACGCCCTGCACGGGCGCGTCTTCACGCCAGAGGAAGAGGCCGAAGAATACGAGCACCTTGCGATTCTCAGCCACGGGCTCTGGCAGCGTCACTATGGCAGCGATCCCGCGATCATCGACACCGTGATTCAGCTCAGCGAGGAGTCCTACACAGTCATCGGGGTAATGCCGGCGAGTTTCCATTTCCCCCCGGGCGAGAAAGACATCGAGGTGTGGACTCCGCTGGTGGTCTCGCCGGTGATGCTGAGAGTGCGGGCCATGCGTTTCTACGATGTTGTTGGGCGACTCGGGCCGGGAGTCAGCGAGCAACAGGCCCACGCCGAGCTGTCCGCGATCACCGATCAGATCTCTACGGCCAATCCGGAGTCCAACGAAGGCTGGAGCGTCGACCTGATCCCCGCACGCGAGCAGCTCGTCGGCGACGTCGCCTCTACCCTGTGGTTGCTATGGGCAGCCGCCGGTGTCGTGCTGCTAATCGCCTGCGTCAACGTCGCCAGCCTGCTGCTGGCACGCTCCGGCGAGTACCAACCGGAGTACGCAGTTCGCGCCGCGCTCGGCGCTGGAAACCTAGCGCTGTTGAGACGCTCGCTCGCGGAAAGCCTGTTGCTTGCCGGCGCTGGTGGCGCCTGTGGGCTGCTGGTCGGCTACGCTGGCACCGGTGTGCTACGCGCCCTGATGCCCGGAGAGCTCCCGCGTGTTGATGAGATCGCCGTCGACACGACGGTCATCCTGACTGCCGTCGGGCTCTCCCTCGCCGCGGCATTGGTCTTCGGTCTGGTGCCGGCTATCCGCGCCATGAGACCGCAACTGGGACTCGTCCTGCAGGAGAGCAGCCGTGGTCACAGTGGCGGCGGCGCTTCGGCGCGCGCGCTTGATGTGCTGGTCGCCCTCGAAGTGGCTCTGGCCGTCGTTCTGCTGGTCGGCTCCGGCCTGCTCATCCGATCATTCGGACAACTGAGAAACGTCGACCCTGGATTCCGATCGGAGGACACGGTAACGGTAGCGATCACACTGCCGGAGCCAAAGTACAGCGACTCCAATCTGCGAAGACAATTCTTCAATGGGTTGGTCGACGCGGCGAGCACACTCCCGGGCGTGCGCTCCGCGGGGGGCACTTCGGCCTTGCCCATGAGTTCCGTCGGCCTCGATTTCGACTTACCGTTCCAGATTCTAGGACAACCGCCTATTGCACAGTCTGACCGACCCCGCGCCGAGTACCGTTCGGTCATCGCCGGCTACTTCGAGACCATGGGCATCCCTCTACTGCGCGGCCGATTGCTGGACCGCTTCGACCGCGAACAGAACCGGCCCGTGATGGTCATCAATGAGTCCATGGAGAGGCTCTACTTTGCCGGCGAAGACGCTCTCGGGCAGGAGCTCGAGGTGCCGATGGCCGGCAACATCGAGATCGTCGGTGTGGTGGGAGACGTACACCACAATGGCCTCGGCGATGCCGTTCGACCCGAGATGTTCGTCTCGTACGAACAGTTTTCTCTACGTGACATGGAAATCGTCGTTCAGATCGACGGCGATGCCACGGAGGTGATTCGCGCGCTACGAAGCGCGGCCGCAGACCTCGACCCGGTGCAGCCGATTGGGCGGGTCGCCAGCCTCGATCAGCTCATTGACGAGTCCCTCGCGCAGGCGCGTTTCAACATGGCGTTGCTCACGGCCCTGGGCTTCTGCGCGCTGGCCCTGGCGGCGATCGGCATCTACGGCATCGTCTCGTACGGTGTCGTCCAGCGAACCGCGGAGATCGGGATCCGCAAGGCATTCGGAGCCGACGATAATGCCGCGCGCTATCTCCTGGTGTCGAAAGCTATGCGGCTGGCGCTCACCGGCGTGGTGGTAGGCATGGTGGGTGCAGTAGTCGGCGCGCGGTCGATGCGCAGTCTGCTATTTGGCGTCGAGCCGCTCGATCTCCTGACGCTGGTCGGTGTGTCGGCGGCGCTGTTGCTGGTTGCGCTCGTCTCCGCGGTGATCCCGGCAGGACGAGCCGCTCACATCCATCCAGCCATCGCGCTGCAACGCCGTTAGCTCTGGTGAGACAGTCTTCCCGGACGGCTCCATGCAACGCGAAGCGCTGTCTCCGGACGGCAGCGTCGCGTTCGCCCGATGTGATCACGAGTCCACCGGCGCCTGACTGCCTCGCCCGGTCAAGAGGCACGCTGCTATGACGACCGCCAGTGCGCCCGCCACAAGCCCGATCGACACGGGCCGCACCAGTTCGATCGGGAAGGTCAACTGCACGGCCACGTAGCCAATCCCCGCCAGGGTGAAAGTCCAGCCGGCGAGGCGGCGAAGCGCCAGCGTGCGGGCCGGATCCGCACGCCGGTCGGACCTGGACTCGATGTTCTTGGGAATCAGGTTGCCGACAACGGCAAGAACGACGCCATTGATAGCTCCCATCAGACGATCGCCAGTGGTGTCGGCCAGCACATCGCCCGCGACGCCCATCACGAGCAGCCAGGCGAGAACGAGAACCGCCGCGGCTAACAGGAGTGCGTTCTTGACTGTCATTGGATCTCCTTGTTCTTGGTACCGCCAGCGACGACGAAGCTGTCCTCGTCGTCTATCTGGATCTCGATGCCGAACACATCGGCGATGCCCATCAGGGCCTCTTCGAGCACCGACATACGCAGGCGATAGGTAACCGTCTTGCCCTGCTTGTCGGCGGCAATCAGCCCCGCTTCGCGCAGAACGGAGAAGTGCGCCGACATGGTCGGTTTGGACACGGTGAAGTGATCGGCCAGCTCGCCCGCGGTCATCGGCCGCCGCCGCAGAAGCTGCAGCACACGACGACGTGTCGGGTCCGAGAGGGCCTTGAAGACTTTGTTCATGAATAGATAATTAGCTAAACATCTAATTGTTGTCAAGTGACTATTTGCCAGCCGGCGCTAGCCCTGCACGGGGAATCGGCCCCTTCCGCGACGACCTGATGTTTGGCTGAGGTCATTCCCGTGAGCATCCCGGGTCGCTAGCCTGTGATGGTGGCCCTGATTCCGTTGGAGCGAACTTCGATGCCTACTTTGTCCGGCACCTGGCTGCCCCGAGCCCTCGCGCTCGGACTCTTCGCGGGGTCCGCGACCTTCACCCTTGGCTCGACAGCCGCGATGACACCTCTCGCCGCGAAGGCCAGGCCGCGTCTCCTCGCGATCGAGAACGTCAACGTCGTCACCCTGGTGCCGGGCGAGCCTGAACGGCTGCGTCGGCAGACGGTGATTGTGCGCAACGGCCGCATCGAAACGATCGCACGCTCGACCCGCGCGAATCCGGTGGTGATCCCCGCGCGCGCGACAGTGATCAACGGGCGCGGCCTGTTCCTGCTACCGGGTCTGGCCGACATGCACGCCCATATGAGCTGGCTGCAGTCAGGACTCGGGGCTGACGCGACCGACCTGTACGACCTGTTCATGATCCACGGCGTTACCACGGTCTACAACATGCATGGGTTCACGGCCGATGGGGCCGGACGGCCAGTCCTTGGCCCGGTCGAGCTGAAACAAAGACTGGCCCGCGGCGAAGACTTCGGCCCGCGCCTGTATTCGTCGAGCCCGATCATGCGTGAACCTCGGGTATCGAGCCCCGATGTGGCCGAGGCCCTCGTGCGTCAATACGCGGCTGACGGTTACGACGCCATCAAGGTGTACAACCCGCTGACAGCGGATAAGTACGAGCGCATTCGAGCGGTCGCCAACGAGCTTGGCATCACGATTCTGGGACACTCCCCGCGTAGCGGCAGCAGACTGGATCTGATGCTCAACGACGGCCACGATCAGATTTCCCACATCTTCGAACTCTCGGAGACGGCGTTCAGCCGAACCGGTCAGGCGTCGCCCGGCGCCGACACCGACTTCCCCGCCGTTGCCCGCAAGCTCGTTGAGCATGACGTCTGGGTAACGCCGACCATCGCGCTCTCCAAACACACGGCCGAACGGTTCGATCCCGCGCATCTGGTGGCTCTGACCAACGCCCCTTGGATGCGCTTCGTACCCAGGATCATGCGCAACGTCTGGATCCGTGACGCCCCACCACAGTTTGGCTGGCAAGAATGGTGGGTAGAGAGGTTCGAGTTCCAGTACCGCCTTGCCCGGGCACTGCAGGACGAGGGTGTGCGCCTGCTGATGGGCGGGGACCCCGAGTTGCCCTACAAGCTGCACGGGCTTTCGCTACACGAGGAAATGCAGAGCTTCGTCGAAGCGGGATTCTCCGAACACGAGATCCTGACGATCGCATCGCGCAACGCCGCGGAGTTCCTCGGCACTCTTGCGGAGCAGGGTACGATCGAGGTCGGCAAGTCGCCCGACATGATCCTGGTGCGCGGCAATCCGTTGCGCCGCCTCAGCAACGCTCGTCGACTCGAGGGCATAATGCTGCGCCAGCAGTGGCTCACGAAGTCCGACCTGGAGGCGCGCAGCCTGAGGGTCGAGCAGAAGTTCAACCGCTAGGAATCCGCGACTCAGTTCGCCGCCGGCTCCAACACGGCCAGGGCACGATGACGCGATTCGCTCCAGCCGCTCTGCTGCTCTTCCAGCAGGGCGCGAACCGACGGCTCCCGGCGCGTCTGCGCGAAGAGTGGATCGAGCGCGAGCCAGCCAATGTCGACGAACCCCCGTCGCGCCGCCTCGTGAAGCCACTCGGCCGCCTTGCCCGGAGCCCCGGCAGCGGCATGGGCTTCGGCAACCCGGTACGCCGACTTCCAGCTGGCCGTGCGCGCTGCGGCCCGCTCGAACAGCTCGATCGGCCACGGCAGTTCGGCGCGCTCGTCGCCAGCACGGCGGGCCAGCCACACGCGACGGACCCTCGCTGCTACGTTGCGTCGCGGCGCGGACAGCTCGATCGAGCGGGCCAGCCACTCTTGAGCTTCGGCCCAGCGTCCACGCACCATGGCGACATCGGCCGCAGCATTGAGCAACACGGGCGAATCGGGCGCCGTGCGCAAGGCTTCTTGGGCACGCGCCGCTGCCAGTGCCGGATCGCCGCGCAGCAGCTCGACTCGCACCAGCGCTTCGATCGTCGCGTCGGTCAGCGGGTTGATCTCCACCGCCTGGGCAAGTAACTCGGCCGCGCGGTCGTAGGCCCCCAGCTGGAGCAAGGCCTCTCCGAGGTTGCCGAGCACGACAGCCTGCTCGGCCGGGCGCGCGGGCAGGGAAGCGAACAGCTCGACAGCAAGCTCGTAGCGGCCGAACGCCTGGTGGATAATCGCGAGGTTGTTCGCGGCATCCAAGTAGTCGGGCTGCAGCTCCAGCGCGCGCACGTAGGCCGAGGCGGCGCCCTCTGGATCGCCGTTCACGGCGCGGGCGAACCCCAGGGCTTTATGTGCGCCGGCAAGTCCGGAATCCAGTCGGATGGCATGCTCGGCGCTCGCAAGTGCCTGCCGGGCTATGCCGAGGCCCGCACCGTGCCAGGACACCAGGCCACTCTGGGCGTCCGCGAGTCCGGCCCAGGCGGGAGCGCTGCGGGCGTCGCGATCAATAGCCTGTCCGTACAGCTGGACCGCCCGAAGTACGTCGTCGTGGCTGCGGCTCTCGTAGGCCTCGCGTGCCAGATTCACGAACGCCGCTGCATTCCAGTCATGCGGATCTCCGGCAGCGAGCACTGTCGCTCGTTCGGAATCAGGTGGTTGCGCCCAACGCGACGTTGCCGTCCCAGCGGCGATCACAGCCGCCACACAGGCGGCGGCCGCGACTGCCCGCACGGTCCAACCGCCCATGCCGCCACTCGTCGGGATTCTCCGCTCGCGACCCTGACTGGCTTCTCTTGACGATGCCCCGCTCTGTGCCGGGGGCGCGAGCCGATACCCGCGGCGCGGCAACGTCTCGATCCAACGGGGTGTCTTGGGATCGTCTTCGAGAGCTCCTCGGAGCCGCGATATGCATCGCCACAGAACATCGTCGCTGACGGCGATGTCCGGCCACACCGCCGCGAGCAATTCCCTCTTGGTGACCAGGTCGCCGCGGCGCCGATCGAGTTCCAGGAGCACAGCCGTCATCTTGGGTTCCAGACAACGCACCTCCGTTCCCCGACGGGCCTCTCCCGTCGAGCGATGAACGGACCATTCGCCTACAACCAGCGACGGCTTGCCGGCAACAGGGCATTCGATCTTTCGATGACTCATCGAACTACTCTAGCCCGCGACTCGCCCCCGCGGCGAGGTTTTGGTGGACCACTGACCCACTACAGGCAGCGTTGCTCTTCCCGCATGGGCGCTACTCCTCCTGTAGCACCGTCACAGGATCGACTCGAGCCGCTCGGGCAGCCGGGAGCCAACTCGCGACCAGAGCCACACCGACAAGCAACAGGGCAGTCGACCCGAGGGCAACCGCGTCGGTGGCGGTGACCCCGAAGAGCTGGGCCTCCAGGAAGCGCCCCATGAGCACCGCGATGAACACACCCGCCGCAACGCCGCTCACTGCGAGGTGTACGCCGCGCGTCACGACCTCCCCAACCAGCGCGCTCGCCGGCGCGCCGCTACGTGTCGACGCGGTGGACTCGCTCCGCGCCGAGTGCTGCAACCTCGGGCCCCCTCCGCGACGAGGCGTGCCGGGCAACGACGACTGGAAACCTGCTCGCCACACAGGATAGGATCCCCCGCGTCAGTAAGGCCTCTCCGGGGTGGTGTCGTCATTCGCGAATCGGTAAACGGTGGTGATACCGGCGCGAGCCGAGCGCAGTGGCCGGAGTGGATCCTGCGTCATCGGCGCGGGGTGTTCACGTTCCTGACGGTCCTCAGCCTGGCCGCGGTGCCGCTGGCCGTGCAGATCCGTTTCGATTTCAATTTCCAGGAATACTTTCCGGAAACCGATCCGGTACGCGACGACTACCGGAACCTGGTGGCCGATTTCCCGGCGGAAGAGTCGGAGTTCATCGTTCTGATTCAGGACGATGACATCTTCACGCGGGAACGCGTAGCGGCGTTGATCGCCCTGACCGAAGAGCTGCAACAGGCGCGGTGGTTCGCTCAGGTCACGGGCCCCTTCAACCTGCCGCCCAGCGTGTTTGGCACCTTCCGCGCCCCCTACCGGAACATCCTCGCAGGCGAGCCCCGGTCGGACGCCGACTACGCACGCTTGCGCGAACGGATGGCGGATCACCCGCTGCTGCAAGGGAACATGGTCGCCGCCAACGGGGACCTCGTGGTGCTGCGAGCGGTCATGAAACCGGCGTTCGTCACCGACGCGGGGCGAGAGGATGCGCGTCGCTATCTGGTCGACCTGCTGCCCGAGTACGAAGCGCTGTTCGACGAGGTCGTCTACACCGGGTTTTCCGGAGTGCGCGCCGATTTCGCCCGCGTAATGCAGCGCGAACAGCAGATTCTCTTCCCTGTCGTCGTCGTCGCGTTGCTCGTGGTGTTGATGTTCTTTCTCGGTTGCTCTTGGCTGGTGGCCTTGCCACTGCTCACCTCGACCGCAGCGCTCACCTGGACGCTGGCGATCATGGTGCTGCAGGACACCCCATTTACGATCCTCTCAACCGGCACCCCGATCCTGCTGCTGATCCTCGGGATCTCCGACTCGCTGCACATCTTCTACCGGTACCGCTGCGCCGTAGCTGAAGGGGCGGCACAGCACGAGGCGGTAGTGAGGACCTTCAGTGAACTCGGGCGTGCCTGTCTCTACACCAGCCTGACTACGGCGGTCGGCTTCGTCGCTTTGACCGCGACCAGCCTGCCGGTGTTGAGCGACTTCGGCTTCTACACCGGCCTCGGCATCGTGTTGAACTACGTGGTGATGATGACGGCGCTGCCGATTCTGTTGGCCAGTCCGCTGGCT
>JAJCXS010000236.1 GCA_029263335.1 Acidobacteriota bacterium
GTGCTCACGATGGGAAGCCCGGCCGCCATCGCTTCCAGGAGCGACACCGGTTGGTTGTCGGCTCGCGACGTGTTCAGCAGCACGGTGGCCCGCGCGCGGACAGCCGCCATCTGGTCGTGGTGGACGTTGCCCAGGAATTCGATCCGGTCACCCAGGCCATGCCCCGCCGCGCGGCGCTCGAGATCGGAGCGATTCGGCCCGTCACCGGCAATGATCATGCGGGCGTCGGGTGAGGCCGCAGCGAATCGGGCGAAGGCGTCGATCGCCGTCGCGATGTCGTAGACAGGGCTGAGATTACGGCAGCTCAACACCACCGGAACGTCGGCCAGTTCGTCGCTGGCAATCGGCGTGACGTCCACCGGATTCGCGATGATCTCGGCCTCCAGTCCCCTCGCCGCGAAGACCTCTGCCAGGAATGCAGAGGGCACCACGAGGCCGTGGGCCAAGCGGAGAAACGGCGACGCCAGCCAGCCCCACCGACGTAGAAACGGCTCGGCGCTACCGCCGTGGTAATGGACCACCACAACACGCCGTAGCAGACGCCCGGCCGTCACAGCGGGGGCCACGAAGAGAAAGAAGTTCAGCCACGAGGACGCGAAAACATGCACCAGGTGAACTCGCGCCAGACGGCGAAGGCACCAGGCAAAGCGGCACCAGGCGAGCCCCCCGCGAAGGAACCGAACGCGGCCGAACAACCCGAGTGGCCCTGCGAACGGCGGATTTGTTACTACCGGAACCACCTCGACCCCGTCTTCGGAGAGTCTTCTACGCAACGTCTCCGCCTGCACGGTCATTCCCGCCGCAGGTGGAGGAAACTCCGACACGAGTCCAATCGAAAGGACTCCGCGATCGCTGCTCGCGCCACTCATGCGCAACGCTCCTCTTCCTCAGCGTCGAACTCCACCTCGACATCCACCGGGAAGGAGCGCACCGACGCCAGCGTCGCGAACCGCAGGTCCATCGAGCGAATCATCGCGATTACCGCGGGCAAGGCCTCCACGGTCCAGTCATAGTCCTCATGGAGCAGCACGATGGAGCCGGGACCGACCGGGCACTCCAACACGTTGGCAACGACATCGTCCGGTTCGGTGATGTAGCTGTCACGGCTGTCGGTGCTCCACAGAATAAAGCTGTAGCCACGCCGCCACAGGGCAAGAAACGTACCGACGTTGATGCGCCCGTAGGGCGGACGAAAGAGGCGCGGCACCCGATGGCCGACGACCGCCTCGAGGACTCGTTGCCCGCGCTCGACGTCGGCGACGTATTCCGCCAACGTCGCCTCGTTCGGCGCCAGATGGGAGTAGCCGTGATTGGCCACCTCGTGCCCCTGCGCGACGACCGCCCGCACCAGGTCCGGGTAGAGTTCGCACGCTTTTCCTTTGACGAAGAACGTCGCCCGAACGTCCTCCTTTTCGAGGATCCTCAAGATCCGCTCGGTGTTTTGGCGGTGAGGTCCATCGTCGAAGGTGAGACATACGGCAGCCCCGGCGCTGCGCGGCAAGCTCGACAAGATCGCCGGCCGAAACAGGAGCCTGATGACCAGATGCGCGATGCGCTTGGCGAGCGACCTCAGGCCGATCATTGCGGCGTCTCGGCAGAAACAGTGGAGACGACGAAACGACGCTTCCCGGACTCCGGCACCAGGATGGGCTCGTCGGTCACCAGTTCGATGGCCGTTTCGCTTCCGACCATTTGCCGCAGTGTTTCGGTAATGAAGCTCTCGGCCTCGGCGCCGTATTCATCGCCAGTCTCGAGCAGCACGCGCAGCCGGTCCCGCTCATCCTGGTGCACCTGAAACTGCTTCACTCCGCGCACTGTGGAGAAGATCATGCAGAACGTCTGGGGCGTCACGATGCGGTCACGCAGCGCCACCAGATCGGAAATGCGGCCTTCTACTCGCTGCAATCTTGGCAGCGTCACACCGCACGGACACGTCGCCTCCGGTGCCGCTACCGCCATGTCGCCGATCTCGTAGCGCACGAACGGGAAGGCGTGGTTGGACAGGTCAGTTACCAGAACCCGGCCGCTTTGCCCGGGCGCGCACGGATTCCCGTCGGTATCGACGACCTCGAGGATGAGAACCTCCGCGTGTACGTGGTAGCCCTCGTGCGCCGAACATTCGGCGGCCAGGTACATCTCCCGGCTCCCATAGTGATCAAAGACCCTGCCCGTGCCGAAGACCTCCTCAATGCGGCGGCGCTGTTCGGGTTGCAGGGTCTCCGAGCTCGTTATTACAGCGCGCACACTTTCGTAACGATCACTGGAATGTTGGCTCTGTACGTACGCGGCAAACGCATCGAGTGTGCTGGCGTAGCCCCAGATACTGGCCGGGCGGAAGTGCAGCAACAGCTCGCGATACTCCTCGAAGTCGCGTTCGGTCGGTGCCGCCGCCGACCAGTCGCGGTACCTGAGGAGCCAGTTGGTGATTCGCTTGGGCAAGCGCTGGGCTTCACTCCGATCGACGCGGGCGATCGACATCTGCAGCGCGCGATCGCCGAGCGTAGTGCCTGCCCACTCAGCCGAGCGGTACACGCTGCCGCGATTCCAGTCCTGCCCGCGCTTGTCCCAGTAGTAATGCGTGGGTTCGCCGGTAGACCCTCCGGTGCGGGCCCACACATAGCGCGAAGGTGACAGTCCCACCGTCTTGATGC
>JAJCXS010000237.1 GCA_029263335.1 Acidobacteriota bacterium
GTCGACCTGGCCGATGCCGCCCGGCTAGCCGCGGCGCACCCCGACCAGATTGAGCCGGACGGCGCGCCCAACGCTCTCGGCATCCCGCTCGGGACCGATCACTTCAACATCTGGTACCACCTGGCGCTGGCCCACTACCTACAGGGTGATTTCGAGGCGGCGCTCGCCGCGTACGAGCAATGTCTGGCCGTATCCAAGAACCCAGACCTGCTCGTCGCCACCAGCGACTGGATGATCATGACCCTGAGGCGACTGGGTCGTGAGGCCGAGACCGAGCCTTTGCTGTCCGCAATCAGCGCGGACATGGAGATCATCGAGAACGACTCCTACCATCGCCGTCTGCTCATGTACAAAGGCGAACTGGAGCCGGGAGATCTGCTCGACCTGCGCCAGGTTGACGCCCCTGACCAGGCCGTCAACATCGCGACCCAGGGCTACGGCGTTGGCAACTGGTATCTGACACGCGGCGACGAGGCCCGGGCCCTGGAGGTGTACGAACGTATTCTCGAGGGAACCTCGTGGGCCGCCTTCGGGTACATCGCGGCCGAAGCCGATCTCGCCCGTCTGCGGAGCCCTGAGTGAAGCCCCGCTTGGTGCTGGCGGGCCTCGTCGGGCTGTTGGCGTGGGGTGCCGTTCTCGCCGCGGGGCAGGGTCCCGCTAGCCCGATGACGATACGCGTGACCTTGGCCGCGGGCGCCGCAGCCAGTATCGCCGAACTGGGCCTCGAGGTCCCCGTCAACGGCAGGGTCTTCGTGGTGGTCAGCCGTGAGCAAACCGATGGCGAACCGCGCGAACAGGTCGACGTCAACGGTGTGCCGTTCTGGGGAATGGATGTATTCGACGTCAAGGCTGGCGACAGCGTCGTGCTCGACGCCAGCGGCGTCGGTGTACGAGGCAACGAGTCTGCGGGCGGCGTGATCGGCTACCCGCTCGCTGACTTCGCCTCGTTGCCGGCGGGCGACTACTGGGTGCAAGCCTTCCTGAACGTCTACACGACCTTCGAGCGCGCCGACGGCCATACCGTACGGCTGCACCTGAACTCAGGAGCCGGCCAGAGCGCGTTCAGCGCACCGGGCAACGCCTACGGCGAGCCGATTCGCATGCACATCGATCCGGCCGTGGCTGGCGAGATCCAACTCGAGATCGATCACGTGATCCCGCCCATCGAACCTCTGGAGAGAGGCGAGGTGCTACAGCAAGGGAACCCGCGCGATCGTGGCCCGGCGCGCTACGTGAAGATCCGCAGCAAAGTGCTGTCCGAGTTTTGGGGTCGCGACATGTACATCGGCGCCAACGTTCTTCTACCGGCCGGTTACGAAGACAGCGCCCAGCACTATCCCACCCTGTACCTTCAGGGCCACTTCCCGGGACGCCGCGCCCCCCTCGGCTACGGTAGCGAACGGTCTCGCCCGCGCAGCGATCAACTAACGACGTTCTGGGAGTCCGCCGCCGCGCCGCGCATGATCGCCGTGACGTTTCGCGACGCCAACCCCTACTACGACACGTCGTACTCGGTCGATTCGGCCAATGTTGGCCCCTACGGCAAGGCGATCACCGAAGAGCTCATCCCTCACCTCGAGAACGAATTCCGCATGATCGCGGAGCCCTGGGCGCGCGTCACCGCCGGCGGCTCGACGGGAGGATGGGAGGCCCTGGCAATGCAGGTGTTCTATCCGCGCACATTTGGCGGTGCATGGGGTTGGTGCCCGGACCCGGTCGACTTCAACTACTACCAGATCGTGGGCATCTACGAGGACGACAACGCCTATTACACCGGCAACGAATGGCACCGCATCGAACGCCCCAATGCGCGGCGCCCTGACGGCAATATCGTCTCTACCGTGCGACAGGAAAACCACCTGGAACTGGCGCGCGGACCGGGCAGCCGGTCCGGGGGGCAGTGGGCGATTTGGGAAGCGGTATTTGGCCCCGTCGGCGACAACGGCCTGCCTCGTCCGATCTGGGACCCGGTAACCGGCGAGATTCATCGCGAGGTCGCGGAGTACTGGCGCGACAACTTCGACCTGCATCGCTACTTGCGTGCACGGTGGTCATCCCTCGGCCCTGATCTCCGCGGTAAACTCCACATCGCCGTAGGCGACATGGATACGTATTACCTTGAGCAAGCCGTCCTGCTGCTGCAGGAGTACCTTGAGTCGGTCACGGAACCCCCTGCCGAGGCCAGCTTCGAATACGGTTGGAAGAAGCCGCACTGCTGGATTGGTGCGAGTCCGAGCGGCTCGGGCGATGACATTACCTATCCGGAATTTCTCGAGGTCGTAGCGACGCACATCGCCAGCCGCGCACCAACCCACGCCGAATTGGACTGGCTCCCCGCACAGGACTGAATCCGGATGAGTGAACACGACGCGGCCCGCGCACGCGCGGATCGACTCAGTCGCATGTTCGATCTATCACTCGACCTTCTTTGCATCGCCAACACGGACGGCTATTTCGAGCGCGTGAACCCATCGTTCGAGCGGCTCCTCGGCTACGACGAGGCCGAACTCCACGGATGCAGATACATCGAGTTCGTGCACCCCGACGACCGCGAGCAGGCTCTCACCCATCTGGCCCGACTTACCGAGGGCGAGGCCGTCGTCGACTCCAAGAACCGCTACCGAGCCAAAGACGGCAGCTGGCACTGGCTCGCGTGGCGTTCCTCGCCAGCCGATGACGAGGGCCTGATCTACGCTGCCGCTCGCGACATCACCGACGAGATGAACGCGCAGCAGCTGATCGCCCGTCAGGCCGAGGACCTCGTTCGGTCGAACGCCGACCTGGAGGAGTTCGCCTACGCGGCCTCGCACGATCTACAGGCACCGTTGCGTGCGATCACCCACCTGACCAAGTGGATCCGCGATGACATGCCGCGCGAGGTAGAGCCCAAGGTGCAGCGCAACCTCGACGAACTGGGGTCGAAGGTCGAACGGATGCAGGATCTGATCGAAGACTTACTCGCCTACTCGCGCGTGGGACGCACGCCCGAGGACGTCACCGACGTCGACGTCGGCGCGATGGTCGGCGAGGTCGTCGAGTTGCTCACGCCGCCCGAGGGGTTCGTCGTGGCTGTCGAGGGGCCGCTGCCCACACTCGCGGCGGAGGCCGCGCCGCTGCACCAGGTGCTCCGCAACCTGATCGCCAACGCCATCGCCCACCACGGCAGCGAGAATGGCCGCGTCACCATCAAGGCCATCGAAGAAGACGAACACTGGGAGTTCCTGGTGAGCGACGACGGTCCGGGCATTCCCGAGCACGATATCGAACGAGTGTTCGCCCGCTTTGTCCGCCTTGATGCGCAGAGTGGGGGTTCAGGAATGGGTCTTCCGCTGGTCAAGAAAATTGTCGAGCGCGGAGGCGGTAAGGTTGGTGTCAGCAGCGAACCTGGCGCGGGTTCCACATTCAGTTTCACGTGGCCTAAATCACCGCGAATCGCGGAGTCATCATGACGAGAATCCTGGTGGTTGACGATGAGTACGTCGATCGCGAAGTCGCTCGGCGATGTCTCAGTTCGTGGGACGGAGACGTCGAACTCGAGTTCGCCAACGACGGTGCGGAGGCCCTCGCCATCGTCGACGCAAAGACCATCGATCTCGTACTGACCGATCTGCGCATGCCCGACGTTGACGGCCTCGAACTGGTCGAGCGACTGCGCGACGAGCACCCGCTGATTCCGGTGGTCCTGATGACCGCGCGTGGTAGCGAACAGATCGCGGTGAAGGCGCTCGCGGCCGGGGCGGCCAGCTACGTGCCGAAAGACGAGATCGAGGAAGAACTTTGCGAAACCATCGCCCAGGTTCTGGATGTCGCCGAGGCGCGCCGCACGCGCAGTGAACTGCTCGCCTTTCTGCACCGCGAGACGCACTTCGAACTGACCAACGACATCCACCTGATCCACCCACTGGTCGCCTACTTCCAGGACAGCCTCGAGAGGCTCGAGTTCGGCAATGAGGCCGTGCGCACGCGAATCGGCATGGCCCTCTCGGAGGGAGTCGCCAACGCCATCGTTCGCGGCAACCTCGAGGTTGGCTCCGAGTTGCGCGCCACCGACCGCGACGCCTACGACGCCCTGATCGTTGAACGCCAGGGGCAGGAACCCTATGCCGATCGCCGTGTCTACTGCACGGCCATGGAATCCGTTGCCGAGGTTCGCTACACGATTCGCGACGAAGGGAACGGATTCGACCCCGCTTCGGTGCCCGACCCTACGGCGGCCGAGAATCTTCTCGCCGTGAGCGGTCGCGGCATCATGCTGATGCGCACTTTCATGGACGAAGTCAAATACAACGCCAAGGGCAACGCGGTGACGCTGGTCAAACTCGCGGAACCCGAGTGACGGCGCGCCTAGCCGCGTCGCGACCCCAACACGTCAACTGGAGGTACTCCGTGTTCACGAGCCCGCTCCCGCGCAACTTGTTTGCGATCGTTGCCCTCGCCCTCGCCCTCACGATCGCCGGGCCAGCCGCCGCCCAGCAGGGTGGCCGCGGTGAGCCGGCTGGACCGCCGACCACGATTGAGGAAAAAACTGCCGAGATGGAGCAGCTCGACGGCTTCTATCCCCTGTACTGGGATGAGGCAGGCGGCAAGCTGTGGATGGAAATCCCGCGCCTGAACGAAGAGGTGCTCTACATCAGCAGCCTCTCGGCAGGAGTCGGCTCCAACGACATCGGCCTCGATCGCGGCCAGCTCGGCGGCACCCACCTGGTCAGCTTCAAGCGGGTCGGGCCGAAGATCTTGATGGAAGAGCCGAACACCACGTATCGGGCGATCAGCGACAACCCCGACGAGCGCCGCGCCGTGGAGGAGGCCTTTGCCAAGTCGATTCTGTGGGGCTTCACCGTAGGCGCCGAGACCGACGGCCGCGTGCTGGTGGACATGACCGACTTCCTGATGCGCGACGCACACGGTGTCTCGAGCCGTCTGCAGCCGGCCAACTATCGGCTCGACCGATCGCGTAGCGCCATGTTCATGGAGCGCACCAAGTCGTTCCCGAAGAACACCGAGATGGATGTGACGCTGACGTTCACCACCACCGGCGGCGGCCGAGGTGGCTTCGGCGGCTTCGGTACGCAGCGCGGTCCGGGCGGCGGTTTCGGCCGCGGCTCGCTCCGGGCCGTGACGCCGACGGCGTCGGCGGTAACCGTGCGACAGCACCACTCGTTTGTCGAACTGCCGGGGCCGGGCTACGAGCCGCGCGCATACGACCCGCGCGCTGGCGCCTTCGGACTCACGTACCAAGACTACGCGGTGCCGCTGGGCACGTCGCTGACCAAGCGGTTCATCAACCGTCACCGCCTGGCGAAGGTCGACCCTTCAGCGGCGATGAGCGACGCCGTCGAGCCGATCATCTACTACCTGGATCGCGGCACGCCGGAGCCGGTCGCATCGGCATTGCTGGACGGCGCTCGCTGGTGGAACCAGGCCTACGAGGCCGCTGGCTACCGCGATGCCTTCCGCGTGGAAATGATGCCGGAGGGCGCCGACAACCTCGACGTCCGCTACAACGTTATCCAGTGGGTGCACCGCTCGACCCGTGGCTGGAGCTACGGCGGTGGCGTGAATGACCCGCGTACCGGCGAGATCATCAAGGGCCACGTGACGCTCGGCTCGCTGCGTGTACGCCAGGACTACATGATCGCCGAGGGCCTGCTGTCGCCGTACGAGTACGGCACGGAGACGCCTCCGGAACTGGCCGAGTGGGCGCTGGCGCGACTGCGGCAGCTCTCCGCCCATGAGGTCGGTCACACCATCGGATTCGGCCACAACTACTGGGCCAGCAGCCTCGGCCGGATTTCGGTCATGGACTATCCGCATCCTCTCGTGACCCTCGGTGCAGACGGCGAGTTGGATCTCTCGAAGGTCTACGACGACAAGATCGGTGAGTGGGACAAGGTCGCGGTGACCTACGCCTACCAGGACTTCCCGACCGGAGCGGACGCCGAGGAAGAGCTCCGCGCCATCCTCGACGAGGCCTGGGATCGCGACGTCCTCTACATGAGCAACCAGGACATGTCCGCGCAGCCGCGCGTGCACCAGTGGGCCAACGGTGACGATCCGGCGGTCGAACTGAACCGCATGATGGCCGTGCGACGGCACGCGCTCGATCGCTTCAGCGAGAAGGCCATCCGGCTCAACCAGCCCCTCGCGGAGCTGGAAGAGGTACTGGTACCGCTGTACATGCACCAGCGCTACCAGGTAACCGCCACCGCCTCGGCACTAGGCGGCATGAACTACCACTATGCGTTGCGCGGCGACGGGCACGGCGCGGCGACGAACCCGACGCCAGCCGCAGACCAACTCGCGGCGCTCGACGCGCTGCTCGCATCGATCACCCCGGCGGAGCTGGCGATCCCACGCAACGTCCTGGCGCTCCTGCCGCCTCGACCGAGCGGATACGGTCGCCACCGGGAGCTGTTCCCGCGCTATACCGGTCTCACGTTTGATGCGATTACGCCGGCGGTGGTGGCTTCTCAGCACGTTGCCTCGCAGATCTTCAACGCGGCGCGCGCGGCGCGTCTGGTCCAGCAGCATGCACTCGATCCGAGCCTGCCGAGCTTGGCTGACGTCCTCGACAAGACTCTGATCTCGGTGTTCATGCACGAGCAGGAACTGGACGGCTACGAGGCGGAACTGGACCGCGCCACACAGCGCGTGGTCGTCGAGCAGGTCATGCGGCTGGCGATGAGCGCCCAGATGCCCCAGGTACGCGCCATCGCAGCCTCGCGACTGCACCAGATGGTTCGCCATATTCACGGTGCACTCGAGCAGCACGATGCCGAGGGCATGGTCCCGCTCGATGCCGGCCAGGCTCATATGGCCCTGCTCGCTGCCGACATCTCCCGCCTTCTGCACCGGCCGGGCGAGACCTACTCGGTGCCCTCCACGCCGGGGGCGCCTCCGGGCGCGCCAATCGGCCAGGCTCCCGAAACCTGGATCGATCCCGCGTTCGGGTTGAACGACACGTTGCCGCCGGCGGGATCACTGCTCGACCTGCTCGTACCAGCCGAGGCCGCCTGCAGCTGGGAGCACTAGAGATCACAACACGTTCGCCCGGGCCCGCCGAAAAGGGCGGGCCCCATATCCTCCCCGGTCTACACTGCTCCCATGTTCAAACGTCAGACTACCGGCGCCGTTGTGTGCCCAAGCTGCGGCCGCCTGGTCGGTGTGCAGGAGGGCGAGTGCTACAACTGCGGGCAGCGTAACCCCGGACTGTGGGGGTTCGCCCCGCTACTGAACCAGTTCGGTCGCAATCTCGGCTTCACCGAAATCGTCTTGTTCGGGTGCGCCGCGATGTACGTCATCACGCTGTTGGGAGAGCCCTCTGCCATCGGTGGCGGAGGCCTGTTTGGCCTCCTGTCGCCAGGGCAACGACCATTGTTCCTGATGGGCGCCAGCGGCGCGCTGCCCGTGTTTGGTTATGGGCGCTGGTGGACCGTACTCAGCGCCGCGTGGCTGCACGGGAGCCTGCTGCACATCGCCATGAACATGATGTGGCTGCGTCAGTTGATGCCCGCCGTCAGCCAGCTCTACGGCGTCGGACGACTGGTCATCATCTACACGGTAGCCTCCGCTGCCGGGTTCGCGGCGACCTCGGTGATGGGGATCCTGCCGCTGCCCTGGCCGCTGCAGGGCGCCGGCTTCACGGTGGGCGCCTCGGCTCCGCTGTTCGGTTTGTTTGGCGCCCTGATCGCCTACAGCCAGCGCGCGGGCACGAGCCACATCGGCCAACAGGTGTGGCGCTGGGTGATCATGTTCGTCGTCATTGGCCTTCTGATTCCGATGATCGACAACTGGGCTCACATGGGCGGATTCGCAGGCGGCTACCTGACCGCACGTTGGCTTGATCCGCTGCGGGATGAATCCAGCAAGCACTATCTGGTGGCACTGGGATGCCTAGCGCTCACCCTGGCTTCGATCGTCGTGTCCTTCTTCCACGGCGCGCCGCTGGTTCAGTAGCCGAGAAGCGCTTGCGGCCGCAGGACCGGATATCCCTCAGCTGCTCTTGACGATCACACGACCGTTGGTCGCCTGCACCGGGCGGTTGTTGAAGTCGCCCTGCGTCATGTCGCCGATGAATCCGTCGATCTGCGCCTGAGAGGCCTGCGCCGGGTTCTGCAGAACGAACCAACGCACGCCCTCCGGGCATCCCGGTGTCGTCATCGACCCCTCATACATGTAGTACGCCTTGTCCGCCGGCAGGATTCCACCGATGTTCACCTCGACCGGGACGATGTTCTTGCCATTCCGGCGCGGCAACTGGTCCCAGAACTGATTCAGCATCGTGCTCTCTTGACCCGGCTCGACGAAGACACCCATGACCGCGTCGTTGTGGTCACTGCCTGCGCTGCGCATCACCAAGTGGGCTTCCATCGCGTAGTGCGTGCCATCGACCGTGTGTTCGCTCGGATGATGGAAATGGAACTGTTGCACGGCGTAGGTCGTGCCATTCACAGTGACCTGGCTGCCCGCGTCGTAGGGTACGGCGAAAGTGGGGCCATCCAGATCAAAGTCGACCAGCCTCGACTGCTTGATGTGCGGCACCAGGGGCTCGAGCTCTACCGGCACGGCGCCACGAAGGTCAATCGGAGACTGGTAGCGACCGTCTGCACACGTCGCCCAACCCTTCGAGAGATCACCCCAGTGCTCGGGGCCCGTCGCACCGTCATAGCTCCACGCGATCATTCCGCCAACGGCGGCGCTTGCCGTGCCGGCGACGAAAATCATTGTCGCGACGAAACTATTGCGAAGCATCTGTCTCTCCCGGGTGGTGGTGTTCGGGCAGAAGCCTATCCGCTCGGGACCGGATCACCAACGCAAGTGCGAACACGTTCTCACGGCTCGTTTAAAATGGGATACTCGTGTCGTTTATTGTCTGATGCCTGATCAATCCTCATTCGTTGCCGCCGGGCTGAGGAGGCGACCGTGGAGCTCACGCGGTTCTTTCAGGAAGACGGGCACTGGGTAGCGGAGGTCCATAAACGGGGCCGCGATGTCTTACGCGATGCGCTGATCAACAAGGGCTCGGTATTCAGCGAAAACGAGCGCCGAACGCTCGGACTCAGAGGACTGCTCCCCGACCGCCAGGCAACGGTCGATCTTCAGGTACAACGCGTCGTCGAGACGTTGGATCGGCGCGACAGCGACCTCGGCAGGTACGAAGAGCTGGCAGACCTTCATGATCGCAACGAGACCCTCTTCTTCCGGGTACTGCTATCGCGCCTGCAGGACCTGATGCCAATCGTCTATACACCAACCGTCGGTGAAGCGAGTCTCGAGTACAGCCACATCTTCCGCCGCGGGCGTGGGCGCTGGATCACCCCGAGGCATCGTGGCCACATGGCCGACGCGCTGCGAGAAGTGCAGGGCGATATCCGTCTGATCGTGGTGACCGACAACGAGCGCATCCTTGGTCTCGGCGACCAGGGCGCTGGCGGTATGGTGATCCCGATCGGCAAGCTCGCCCTGTACACGGCGGCGGCCGGGATCCACCCGTCCCAGACCCTGCCGGTGAGCCTCGATGTCGGCACGGATAACACGCGGCTCCTGGAGGACCCGATGTACCTCGGCTACCGACACCCGCGGTTACGTGGTGCCGAGTACGACGAGGTGATCGAGGAGTTCGTGCACGCCGTGCGCGAGACGTTCCCGCACGCGCTACTGCAATGGGAGGACTTCAAGAAAGGCAACGCCATCCGCTTGCTCGACAGGTACCGGAGGATCTTGCCGTCGTTCAACGACGACATCCAGGGTACGGCCGCCGTGGCACTCGCGGGAGTGTTGGCCGCCGGGCGCGCGTGCGGCCGCTCCCCGAGCCAGGAGCGCGTGGCAATTCTCGGAGCCGGCGCCGCGGGCATCGGCATCGCCAACCAAATCCGTGACGCCATGCGCCGAGACGGGCTCGACGGGGACGACCTGCAGGGAGCCATCGCGCTACTCGACTCCCAAGGCCTGCTGCGCGCCGACCGCGAGTACGCCGATTCGTACAAGGAGCCCTACGCCTGGCCGCTGGCCATCGCCGCCCGTTGCGGCCTGGACGCGACGGTGGGGCCGCCGGACCTGCTCGCCGTCGTCACGGCGTTCCAACCAACGACGTTAATCGGCACGAGCGGCGTTGCCGGCACCTTCCCGGAGGAGGTCATTCGCGAGATGAGCCGGCACGTCGAAGCTCCGGCGATCTTTCCGTTCTCCAATCCGACCTCCAAGGCCGAAGCCACTCCCGTCGATCTCATGGAGTGGACCGAGGGCCGCGCCTACGTCGCCACGGGGAGCCCCTTCGAACCGGTGGCTTACGGTGACGACGAGATCGTCCGCATCTCGCAGGGTAACAACGTCTACATCTTCCCCGGAGTCGGTCTCGGAGCCCTCGCCGTAGAGTCCAGCCAGGTAACCGACTCGATGTTCACTGCCGCCGCTCTGCGGCTGGCGGAACTGGTGAGCGAGGCCGATCTGGCGGTTGGCGCCTTGTACCCGCCTCTGAGCCAACTACGGGGAATCACTCGTCAGATTGCAGTCGCCGTGGCCAACGAGGCCATTCGCGAAGGCGTCGCGGTTGAACCGGGCGGCGGCGTTGCCGAAGCGGTCGCCGCATGGATGTGGGACCCCACGTACCCCGAGATCCGACCGACCTGAGCGCACACAATCTGACTCGCGTCGTTTGAGACGCAATCGGCGCCACCGCACAAGCCATTCGCAGCTTGGACCCGAGAGCGGCGTTCGGTAGCATCGCCCTCCAAGGGGTGGCGAGTTCGCGGGGTCGTGTGTCCGCTCCCACTCCGGTCCCCGCCTATCCTCACTAGCAGGTCAGTCTTGTCGCACCGCCATGCTCTTCTTCTCTTCGCTGCCCTCAGCCTGGTGGGGCGCACGCTCGACGCGCAAACGTCCGCCGCCAACGTGGCACGTCTGCGATTCGCCGCCGCGCCCGGGGCCGAGAGAATCCGCCTGGACGGGCTGGTCGACGAAGCGGAATGGTCAGCTGCCGAGGCGATCGCCAACATGACCATGCTCGAGCCCACCGAGGGCATCGCGCCGACTCTCGCGACGACGGTGCGGGTTCTGGTTGGCGCGCGTGAGATTGTCGTCGGCATCGAATGCGCCGATCCGAACCCCGGCGAGATCGTCAGCTACTCCAAGGCGCGAGACTCCCGACTCAGCCGTGAAGATCACGTGAAGCTCGTGTTCGATACGTTTCTCGACGGCCGCTCCGGCTACGTATTCGCGGTCAATCCGACCGGCGCCCGCTACGACGCGTTGGTGTCAGATCGGGGCGAGCGGGAAAACTCCAACTGGGACGAGGTGTGGGAGGCAGCGACTCATGTTCACACCTCAGGTTGGTCGGCGGAGCTGCGTATTCCGATACGGAGCCTGCGCTTCAACCCCGGACTTTCCGAGTGGGGATTCAACATCGAGCGCCGCGTCGAGAGGCTGCAGGAGACGAGTCGCTGGTCGGGGGGCCGGCGCGACTACTCGCTCACTCAGACTTCGCGTAGTGGTCTGGTGACCGGCTTGCCAAGGTTCGACTCGGGCATAGGACTCGGCGTCACCCCCGCACTCGTCGGCCGCGCAGGCAACCCTGGAGGCGACGAGGGCTCCGGCATCGAAGGCGAACCGAGCCTCGATGTGAACCAGTTGATCGGCGCCGCCACCATTGCGTCGCTAACACTCAACACCGACTTTGCGGAGACCGAGGTAGACGCGCGGCGCACCAATCTGACGCGCTTCCCGCTGTTCTTCCCCGAGAAGCGGGCCTTCTTTCTGGAGGGGTCCGACATCTTCGACTTCGGTCTTGGCGCGGGACGGGATCTCTTGCCCTTTTTCTCGCGGCGCATCGGCCTGGTGTCCGGCGAAACGGTGCCGCTGGTGTTTGGCGCCAAGGTGAATGGTCGCCTGGGCAACACCAACTTCGGCGCGCTCGCCACCCACACGGGCGAGGTGGACGGCCTGGTCCCCTCCGCCAACATGGGGGTGGTCCGCGTGCAACAGAACGTTCTGGCGGAATCGTCAGTCGGCTTTATCGGCACCGCGGGCGATCCGCTCGGCCGCGGCGGCGCCTGGACAGCCGGCGCCGACTTCACCTTCCAGACCTCGCGGTTCATGGAAGATCGCAATCTTCTCTTCGGCATCTGGGGCCTGACAGCGGACCGTGAAGACCTCCAAGGAGGCAAGAGCGCCTGGGGATTCAAGGCCGACTTCCCCAACGACCCGCTCGATCTGGCCGTCACCTACATGCGCATCGGCGACGCGTTCGACCCGTCGTTAGGCTTTGTTCCGCGCAAGGGCATTCAGAAACTGTCGCCGAACGCCACCTACCTCCTGCGTCCAGACTGGGGATGGTTGCGCAACCAGAACTTCGAACTCTTCACAGAGTTCGTCTTTGACCTCGACGGCGAGCTCGAGAGCTACCGAATCTTCACCGCGCCTCTGAACCTGCGCTTCGAGAGCGGCGACCGTTTCGAGTTCAATATCGTGCCCACCGGTGACCGCCCGCTGGTGCCGTTCGAGATCGGCGGTGTCGTGATTCCGGCCGGCGAATATGACTGGGTGAGATATCGGTTCGAGATCGACGCCGCGCCGAAACGCCCGGTGAGCGGTCGTGTGAGTTGGTGGTTCGGCACGTTCTACGACGGCACGCTCGACCAGATCCAGGCGCGGCTGAATTGGAACCCGAGTGCCACCTTCAACCTGGAGTTTGGCGCCGAACGGAACATCGCGCGCCTTGGCGCAGGCAACTTTACGCAGGATCTGGCCAGTGTGCGTGCGGCGCTCAATCTCTCTCCCGACCTGGTCATCAGCAGCTTTCTGCAGTACGACAACGAGTCGGATTCGCTCGGCACCAACACCCGTATGCGCTGGACCTTCAGCCCGCTCGGCGAACTGTTCGTGATCTGGAACACCAACATCATCGACCCGTTCGACCGCTGGCGCACCGACACCAACCAGCTGAACGTGAAAGTCCGCTACACCTTACGACGGTGAGTGGCCGCTGGCGTTCTGGGACGCGGCCGACCGGTCGTCGCTTGCGGCGCTGGTATCATCGGGCAACCTGGCCAACCGCTCGTGGAGTCTGCGCGTGACCCTGGCAGAAGCAATCCGAGTCTTTGCCGCACTCGCGGCCGAAGAAGTCGAGTACGTGATCATCGGGTCCATGGCGATGGCCGCACAGGGTCTGCCCCGAGCCACGCAGGACCTGGACTTCTTCGTGTCACCGCAGCGGTCCAACATCGAGGCCCTGAAGCGGGCATTGCTGTCTCTCTACAACGATCCCGAGATTGAACAGATCGATCCTGCTGAGTTGGCCGGCGAGTACCCGGCGATCCAGTACGTCCCACCTGAAGGTGAGTATTCGCTGGACATAATCACCAGGTTAGGTGAGGCGTTCTCATGGGATGATGTCGACGCTGCGTCCGAGGATGTCCGACTCGGTGAGGTCATCGTCCGAGTGGCCAGCGCTCGCATGCTGTATGAGATGAAGAAAGACACGATGCGCCTTCAGGACCACGCGGATGCCGCGAGGATCAAGGAAGCGTTCGGCCTGGAGGACGACTGATGGGCTTGAAGAAGTTCCGCTCGGTGCAAGAGATGCCGCTCGTCCCGCCTCGCAGGCCCCTGGATCCCGACAATCTCAGGATCGCGTGCGAACTTAGCGAGATGGCTCGCGCCCTGCACCCGCGCGTACTGCTTGCTGGCGTGACGAAGTTCCATTCCGCCAGCGAGCGGCCCTCAGACGCTCCAGGCGTCCAAACGAGCCGTCCGTAGTTCTTGGAGATGACTCGCAACCGAACCATCGCCACGTGGGCGCTTGTCCTGATCACGGTCCTTCTTCTCTTCTCGGGGCAGGTAAGGGGCGGGCCGGCCTCGATCTGGCCGAGCGTGCTCGCGGTGGCGCTGGCGTTCATCACGCGGGAGATCTACTCGTCACTGTTCTTCGGTGCGCTGGCTGGGACGTTCTTGCTGGCAGACGGCAACATCGCCTCGGCCTTCATCGATTTGTTCGCCAGGCACATGATTCCGCCGTTGACGAATCGCTGGAACGTATCGGCGCTGGTGTTTTCGCTGATGATGGGCGGCTTCGTGGAGCTTCTCGGTCGCATCGGCGGCATGCGAGCCCTGGCCGCGCTGGCGCTTGGCAAGGGAGATTCGAAGCGGCGCGCCGGCATGGGCGTGTTCGCCATGGGCTGGGTGGTGTTCTTCGACGGCCTGGCAAGCACCATGCTGGTGGGCAAGACCATGCGACCGGTCACCGATCGCGCTGGCATGTCGCGCGAGAAGCTCGCGTTCATCGTCGACTCGACCGCCTCCCCTATCGCCGCCTTCGCGCTGATCTCCACCTGGATCGCGTTTGAACTGACGATGATCCAGAACGGCCTGGCGCTCTACGGAGAGACGACGTTCAACGACGCGCAGAGCTTCGCGAATATCTCCTCGTACCAGGTCCTGATCCAGACACTGCCGTACCGGTTCTACAACTACTTCCTGCTGTTGATCGTGCTCCTGACGATCTGGATGGGTCGCGACATCGGTCCGATGCGCCGGGCCGAAAAGGGCGCGTCCCCCACCCTTTCAGGCGCGCTGCGGCCCACCGCCTCCGGCGACACCTCTGGCGGCACGCGGCGGAAGATCCTGCTGACCCTGATCCCTCTGGGGCTCCTCGTCGTTTCCGTCTTTGGCGGTCTCTACGTTGACGGTCTCGCCAAACTCGATGTGCTAGCGGCCGGAAACGGCATGCAACGGATCATCCAGGCCTTCGGCAAGGCCGACGCCGACATCATCTTCGTCACGGCGACGGCGTTTGCCTCCGCCGTGGCCATGCTGGCGCTACGGTTCCTGGCTCGACCCCGCTTCACCGAGAGTTCGACCGCGGTCTTCTTCGACGGTATGAAGCAGATGTTCCTGCCGGTCCTGATTCTCGTGTTCACCTTCACGCTCAGCAGCGTGATCCGCGAACTGGAAACCGCCGCCTGGCTCGCCGGCGTGATGGACGGCAACTTTCCCGTGGCGGCACTTCCCGCGGTGGTGTTTCTGCTGGCGGCGGTGATGTCCTTCAGCGTTGGGTCGTCGTGGGGAACGATGGGCGTACTGACACCACTGTGCGTCCCGATAGCTGGCGCCCTGACCGGACTTCAGGGCGGCGCCGCCCCCGGCCCGATCATGATCGCTACGATCGGCGCGGTACTGGCGGGCGCGGTGTTCGGAGACCACTGCTCCCCGATAAGCGACACCACGGTCGTCTCGGCCTTCGCCAGCGGCTGCGACACGATCGAGCATGTGCGCACGCAGATCCCCTATGCGCTGATCGGGGCGAGTATCGCGGTAACGGTGGGCTATCTCCCGGCCGGCATGGGCGCAAACCCCTTCCTGCTACTGGTCGCCGGGGCCGGAACCTGCTGGGCAGCGATCCGCTTCGTAGGCGAGAAGCCCTGACCGCCGTCCCACGCGGGCGACCGGTTCGAGGGGGACGGGACGGATACCCCGGCCTGCCGCAGCCTGCCTGCTGGACTTCTTTCCTACTCTTCCTCAGGTACCGGGTAACCAAGCGATGCCCATGCGCTAGCCAGCCCCGGTTCGTAGTAGTAGTGGCGCCATGCAAAGGTCCGTATCGGGTTCCCTTGGGTGAACAACGTCTGAGATTCTCCGAGGTCGACTGCCTCAGCAAGGTCGGCGTACTCGACACCAGCCGCGTTCGCGTCGCGGACAGCCGCGAGGGTCAACTCGAAGAGGGACACCACTTGCTCCAGATAGCCGTTGCCCCGCTGCACGGCGCCGTGACCGGGAATGACCGTTCCCGCACCGAGTTCATTGAGCCGTCCGAGCGTGCCGACCCACTCGACCATCGGGGAATCAAACGCATACGGGACCGGCGCCACCAACAGGTCTCCCGTGATCAGCACATCGTCCTCCGGAAGCCACACGATGAGGTCGCCATCGGTGTTTCCTCGACCCATCCACTGGAGGATAATTCGGCGTTCTCCTCGCTCGAACTCCATGCGGTCCGCGAACACCAGGTCCGGGTATGCGAGTTGCAGCCCAGGTAGCTCCGGAAGGAGCGCCTCGCGGTAGCCGGCAGACAGGCGCAAGTCGATAGCTCTGCCCGGATCGTCCGCCTCGGCCGCGGCCGCAGCCTCCCGGAGGTCGGACGCGCTCGAGTTCGAGTACCAGGTGCGCCGATTGTCCTCCAAGATCTCCCACTCCTGTCGGAGCGCACTCAACGTGGCTTCATGGGCGACGATCGAGACCCCCGGGAACGCCTGTCTGTAGTCATGATTGCCGTTCGTGTGGTCGTCGTGCCAATGCGTGTTGACGACAAAGGTCACCGGCTTATCCGTGATCTCGCGGATCTTGCGGATGACGGCCCGTGTGGGCGCCGGGTTGATATGGGTGTCAACGACGAAGACATCCTCGTCGTTGATGATCACGACAGAGTTGCCGTCGACGGGGCCGGCGAGAGGCTCGACCCTCGTGTGGACGTAGATGCCGTTTCCCAACGACTGCCACACGTATCCGGCAAAGATCTCCTG
>JAJCXS010000238.1 GCA_029263335.1 Acidobacteriota bacterium
CGGCGCGGTGGTGATCGCGGCCATCACCAGCTGCACGAACACGTCGAATCCCAGCGTCATGATCGGTGCGGGTCTGCTGGCGCGCAACGCCGGACGTCGTGGCCTGCGCCGCAAGCCGTGGGTGAAGACCTCGCTGGCGCCCGGCTCCCAGGTTGTTACCGACTACCTGGAGAAGGCCGGTTTGCTGGACGAACTCGAGGCCGCAGGCTTCTATGTCGTCGGCTTCGGTTGCACCACCTGCATCGGCAACTCGGGCCCCTTGCCTCGAGAGATCGGTGAGGCGGTGAGGGACAACGACTTGACCGTCGCCTCCGTGCTCTCGGGCAACCGCAACTTCGAGGGCCGCATCCACGCGGACATCAAGGCCAACTACCTGGCGTCGCCACCGCTGGTGGTGGCCTATGCCCTCACCGGTACCGTGGACATCGACCTCACCTCGGAACCGCTAGGCCAGGATCCGGATGGCAACGACGTGTTCTTGAGCGACATCTGGCCGTCGGAGGAAGAGATCCAGTCCGTGATGGCGGAGTCGGTCACGCGCGAGCAGTTCCTCGACAAGTACGGCAACGTCTTCGAAGGCTCGGCCGAATGGCAGGACATCGCCACCTCTGGCGGTGATCTGTATGACTGGACGGACGATTCGACCTACATCCAGGAACCCGCGTTCTTCCAGGACATGCCGGCGCAGCCACCCGCCCTCGAGTCGATTCGTGGAGCGCGCTGTCTGGTGAAGGTGGGAGATTCGGTCACCACCGACCACATCTCGCCCGCGGGCGCCATCGGGCCGGACACTCCCGCCGGAAAGTACCTGCTATCGCGCGGAGTCGATCGGCAGATGTTCAATAGCTACGGATCGCGGCGCGGTAACCACGATGTGATGACGCGCGGCACCTTCGCGAACGTGCGCGTACGCAACCAACTTGCCCCCGACACCGAAGGCGGTTGGACGACCGACTTCACCGATGGCGAGGTCAAGAGCATCTACGACGCTTCCTTGAACTACCGCCAGGCCGGAACTCCCCTTGTTGTGCTCTGTGGCACCGACTACGGCATGGGCTCGTCACGCGACTGGGCCGCCAAGGGCACGCTGCTTCTGGGCGTGAAGGCCGTCATCGCCAAGAGCTACGAACGCATCCATCGGTCGAACCTGGTGGGCATGGGCGTACTGCCCTTGACCTTCCAGCCGAACGAAGACGCGGCCACGCTGGGTCTGGATGGCACCGAGACCTTCGACATCGACGTTCCCGATGATCTGCAACCCAAGCAGAACGTCGCGGTGCGCGCGACATCGGCGGATGGGGCCGTTACCGCGTTCGAAGCGATCGTTCGCATTGATACGCCCGTCGAGGTCGACTACTACCGCAACGGCGGCATCCTGCACACGGTGTTGCGCCGCATGGCGAGCGAATAGCCTCAGGGGCTCAGCGGAGTTCCCAGATCGTGGTGTCGCCGAATCTCTGTGCGAGATGTAGGCGCGGGGAGCTCTCGATCGCGTTGAGTAGCTGGACGCCCGCCCGAGTTTCCAGCACCACGACGTAGCGGACGTCGAGCGTTCGTAGCTCATCCAGCGCCGTCGCCGCTGGGAAGGTGTTTCGGAGCCGCTCCATGCGCTCGTCGTAGCCGGGTGGTGCGGAGCCGGAGTAGCCGACCAGCAGCCTCTTCCAATGGTGGATGCTCTGCAGCATCTGCCTCGTAGCCGGTGTTGGTCCCGTATCCACCGGGATCTCGAGCACGGCGAAATCGCCCGCTTGCTGGCCGAGCCAGAGGGCAGCCGGCTCGGCCGGGTAGGGGTTGGCCGCGGTCGGCAGCGGCGCGAACGACGCTTCCACCGCGAACAGCAACATCGCCACTCCCAAGATCGCGCGGCCGCGCGTTCGCCCAAGGGGGCTGGACAGCAGGCGACGCACGCCCCAGGCGGACATCACGCTCATGGCCATGACCATGGGCAGCACGAAGCGCGCCGGAACGCGGATCAGGTTCGCGGCCGGGATCAGACGGATGACCTCGTAGAACCCGAACGCGGGTCCGAGGGCGATCAGGAAGCAGGTGATCGCGACGGCTAGCCAGAATCTCAGGTCGCGGTCGCGTGGCAATGCCCGGACTGCGGCGACGAGACCGTGCGGCTCATGCCGGAGCCAGGCGTAGCGGGCGGCCAGCGCCAATCCAGCGATCGCCGGCCAAATCCACACGGTCCCAACGGGGTCAAAGCCCGGCCCTGGCCGACGCCATCCGTACCACCAGGCGGCGACCGCGCCGAGCGCGCTCAGTCCAATGAGGACGTCGAGGAATCCCGCGCCCACGCGCCGAGCCAACCGCGATCCGCGAACGCCACCGGCGGGGATCAACGCCAGGAAGGCGAGCAGCGGCAGCACGAAACCAGGGAACAAGTCGCTGCGCGGGCCGCTACCGTCGCCGAAGTAGCGCGAGGGCCAACCGACCTGGACGTCGAGCCAACGATAAAAGTGCGTGCTTGTCGATAGCAGTTCCAGTGGCCGCGCCGAGCCGCCGCCAAGCTGCCTCTCGGCAGCCTCCTCCTGCCCGATACGCTCACTCTGGAGATGCCCGCCAACGACGGCATATGGGTAGAAGGCGGGCGCCAGTACGAGCACGCCGAGCAGTGCCATCACGCCGGCACCCTGGATGAACCGGCTGGCTCCGTCGGGCCAGGAGCCCGCCGTTCGCCTCGTGGCCAACAGCCGCGCTGCGTAGTACGCCACGAAGGCGCCGCCAACGAGGACCCCGAAGATGGCGTTGTGAGATCCGGTCTGCGCATGGAGACAGAACAGCATTGCGGCGACGCTCGCCCAAAGCAGCGAGCGGCGGGAGGATCCGACGCATTCCAGCCGGGGCTCGACAGCCGCCGCCGAAGCTCCCGCGAGCAGGCCGCTCCTTGCCCGCCAGAGCCCGCAGCTAGCGAGCCAGATCAGCAGCGCAGCCAGGAACCAAGGCAGCAGGCCGTCGTTGAAGAACTGCGGTTGCCGATAGCGAACGAAGTGGGTCGGGTTGGCGACGAATAGGATGCCCGCTACCAGTGCCGCGCTGCGCGAGCCCACCAGCAGACGGCACAGCACGTACATCCCGGCACCGCCGATGATCACGGCCAGCCACAGCAATACGTTGTACGTGAGCGTCGGGTCGTAGAATGCTCGGATCACCGGGTACAGCAGGATGCTGTCGGTGAGCAACATGTCCGCATACGCAAAGCCGTAGCGATGCGGGTGGAACATGTTGGTGTCGTACAGATTGCCGGGCTCCTCGACGAGCGCGTGCGCACCCCAGAAGATGAGGTACTGGTTGAGGAAAACGTCGTTGTTGGCGCGATCCGACACCGAGTGCGTTGTCGGCGCGGTGACCAGCGGCCAGGTCGCGATCAGGGCCAACAGAAGAAACACCGCGGCGACGCCGACAAGCTCGCGTCCTCGCGTAGCAGTGAACCAGTGCAGTGCCTTCATAGAGCGGCAAGGTAGGACATGAGCGATACGGTGGCAAACAACACACCGGCGACGCCGGTC
>JAJCXS010000239.1 GCA_029263335.1 Acidobacteriota bacterium
CTGGTACGTCTCCAACCAGGCCCATGTCGTGAGCCTCGACACCGAGGGACATCGGGACGGTGAAAACGATGGTGCCGTGACCGACGAGGTTCACACCTCGCCCGTCGATGGCGACGTGATCTGGTCCTTCGACATGATCGCTGAGGTCGATGCCTTTCCCCACAACCTCGCCACGAGCTCGCCCCTGATCGTCGGCGATCTCGTCTTCGTGTCGACCGGCAACGGCGTTGACGAGGGACACATCAACGGTCCCTCGCCGTTCGGGGCCAGTTTCCTCGCCCTGAACAAGAACACCGGCGAGCTGGTGTGGGACAACGCCGACGCTGGCGAGAACATCCTGCACGGCACCTGGACCAACCCCACGTATGCCGAGATCGACGGTACTCCCGTGGTGATCTTCCCGGGCGGAGACGGATGGGTACGCGGGTTCGTGCCCGAAACCGGCGAGATTCTGTGGACGTTCGATGCCAACCCGAAAGACGCCGAATGGGGCCTCGGGGGCCGCGGCACCCGTAACAACATCATCTCTACGGCCGTGGTCTACGACGACAAGATGTACATCGGCGTCGGTCAGGACCCCGAGCACGGCGAAGCCCCCGGGCACTTCTGGGTCGTGGATATCACGGGCCGCGGCGATCTGACCGACTCCGGAGTCGTCTGGCACCGCGGCGGTGACGAGTTCCATCGCACCATCTCGACGGCGGCGATCCATGACGACATCGTCTACATCTCGGATCTGTCCGGCTTCCTGTATGCGCTCGACGCCCAGACCGGTGAGCACTACTGGACCTACGACACCTTCGCGGCAGTCTGGGGTTCCGCTTTCGTCGCCGACGGCAAAGTCTATCTGGGCGACGAAGACGGGGACATCATCGTGCTGCAGGCGGGCAAGGAGCTGATCGAGTTGGGCGAGATGAACATGGGCGCCTCGGTCTACACGACGCCGTATGCGAAAGACGGCGTGCTGTACGTGTTGTCTCGCAATCGCCTGTTCGCGCTCGAGATTGGCGCGCAGTCGGAGCCGCTGAACTGACCGGCGCCGGCGCTCCAGAGTGGCGGTCGCTCAGGCCGCCCGATGCAGCTTGCGAAAGAACTCCGCGTCCTCCGCTACCAGCCCCTCGAGTGCCGCAATCACGTGAGGATCGAAGTGGCCGCCCGCGCCTTCGCGCATGATGTTCATCACGCGCTCGAAGGCCATGCCCTCACGATAGGGGCGGTCCGAGCTGCAGGCGTCGAACACATCGGCCACGGCAACGATGCGTGCGTCGGGGTCGAACTGCGCCGGCCCGATGCCATGCGGGTAGCCGCGCCCGTCCATACGCTCATGGTGCTGCAGAACGATGGGTATGACGTCGGCATACGCGTGGATGGGATCGATGATGCGAGCGCCGATTACCGGGTGGGCCTTCATCACCTCATACTCGACGTCGGTGAGCTTGCCGGGCTTGTCGAGCACCGTGTTGGGAATACCGATCTTGCCAATGTCGTGCAGCAAGCCACCGCGGTTGATGACTTCGAGCCGCTCGGACGAAAGCCCCATGTAGCGCCCGAGCCTCAACGACAGGGTGGTAACGCGCTCCGAGTGGCCGGTGGTCCAGGCCGACTTGGCGTCGACGGCTCTGGCCAGTGCCAACAACGCTCCCTGCTTCATGTCGTCTAACTCGGCTACCAGGGTGGCGTTCGACATCGCTACGCCAAACTGATCGGCTACCTGTCGGAGTTGGACCAGGTCATCAACGTCCACGGCGGCGCCCGCGCGGTTGCCGATGAGCAGGGCCGCCACGCAGCAGCCGTCGACCTCTACGGGCAGCGCCGTGACCGATCGCGCACCGTGGCCGAGCAGCGGTGCAGCACAGGCAGGCATGGCCGCTGGATCTTCAAACAGGACCGAATGGCCGCTGCCGGAGGCGAGAGTCCGGTCCAACGCCCCGAGCACGCGCTCGCCACGCAACCCCTGCCCAGCCCCCAGGTACACGGTGGTCTCCCCCGGCGCCTCGCTCGTCATGGCCAATCCGAATACGAGGTCCGGATAGGTTTTACCAAGAGCCCCGAGGGTGCGCTCCCGAACCGTGTCCATTTCAACCGACGACAGGATGTCACGGTCGATCTCCGCCACAGTCGAGAGATGCGCGAACTGGCTCTCCAGGCGCGCCGACATGAAGTTGAACGACTCGCCCAGCTCCCGGAACTCATCGCTGCTGTCGATCTGGACACGATGAGCGAAATCCCGTTCACCAACACGTTTCGTGGCCGCCAGTAGATCGTCTAGCGGCGAGAGACTGCGACGGATCTGACTGATCGACAACAACAACACAATCCACAGGCTCGTGAGGCCCAAAAGCACGTACTCGAGGCCAAAACCGGCCGCACGCTGCAGAGCTGTCGTCCGCTCGGTGAGCGAGATGAGGACCAACCCGGGGTGGCCGAAGTTGTGCCGCAGGGGAAGCGACCACCGGCCACCGAAGTAAGTCAGATCTTCGATCGTTGCGTCGAAGTGTCTGCCGGATGTCGCCGAACCGATGATCGACACGGTGTTCGTGTACTCGGTCGCCAGCGTGGATAGCAATGGTGCCCCGGACGGGGTGAGCACGACAACGTCCGTGTTGGATGGCAAGACGGCCCGTAAGCCAGCACCCCAGCCATATTCAGGCTCGACGGCGGCCGCGAGGCGAGTACCGTCGGAGAGCGGATACCAGACAACCGCGGCCGGTGCTCCTTGTCCCGACGCTACCGGAAAACTGATCGCGGGCTGGCCGGCCGCCAGTCGATCGCCGTCGCCTGAACGCAGGCCGGACGTTGGGAAGTCCTCTCCGACGCGCGCCACGACGCGATCGCCGTCGATGTGCGCAATACCGACCAGACGATCCGGAAACTCCTGGACCATGACCAGGGGCAGGCCCTGGTTGACTCGGTCGCCGACGAACTCGAGTTCCTCGAGCACGAACAACAGCCGCTCGAGCATCGACATGCCGAGATTCTTCGTCGCGTCGTGAAGCCGCTCCCGCGCCTGCCCCTCGAGATCCGCGCGCGCCGCCCTGTACGAGACGAGCGCCATCGCCGCGACTGGCAGCATGGCACACAGTGCGAATACTCCGAGCATGCGGCGGCCGAGTCGGCTCGTCAGATAGCGCGTTCCCGTGTAGGCCATCTAGAACTCCGAAGCCAGTCCGACGAAGATGCCATTGTTGGCACGAACGATGTCGTCAGCCGACGTGGGATGGTTCAGAGGTGCCGCGGTGGCGAGATCGGCACCAGCGCTGTAGAGATCGTAGTCAGAGTTCAATGGCACCAAGAAGCGGTCCTTCCTCAGACCCGCGACGCCGTTTCTGCCCTCGATTACCAGATAGCGATACTCGCCCCCCCAGGGGTCGCGCTGTCCGTCGAGTCCGGCCTCCGCCAGCGTGGTCGGATAGCGGCCGTTCAGGTCGCGATAGCGCTGCAAGTCGAGACTCATGGCGGCGATCGTCGTGGAGGCTTCAGCGATGCGGCCCTGCTCGCGGGCGTTGACCAGCGCCGGCACCACCATGGCCGAGAGCGTGGCGAGCAGAGCCGTGGCGATCATCAACTCCAATAGCGAGAACCCCGAACGGTCGTCACCCCAGTGCGACTCCCGCCGGCCGCGGACAGCAAGCGCGATCATGGGGCGCCTGCCTTGGTCCACTCAAAGTCGGATTGGTTGTGGAGCCGAATGGTCGAGTTCGCCGCGTCGTAGTGGAAGGCGAACAGCAACTCCTCCCCGTCGACAAGATACGTCACCCTGAACAAACGTCCGCGGGGATGCGGCTCCGTGCCCACGCGGGCAATCGAATACATCTCGGAATCGTCGCCGCCCGTTCCGAAACGGAGCATCTCGTCTTGGATCTCGAAGAAACGGTCCGCATAGCGCGGCTCGCTCGTCGCCCAACGACCGAGGATCTCTGTGGGCAGATCCTCATTGGGTAGAGCGCAGCCACCGACTAGCAGACTGAGCAGGATCACCAGGCCAATCCGGCGTGCGGAGGAACGGCAGGCGGCCATCGCTACTGCTCCTCTCGCCATTCAATGGCGCGCAACGACCCACCGCCGCCCCATATCGGCAACTCGGTGTCGGGATCGGGCCAGATCGTGGTGATGCCGGTGATGTGGGTGCCCTCGGATCGACGGTCCAGCAGGTCAAAGTCGTCAGCCGCGTCCTCGACCACCACCACCCCCCGCAGCGTCGAGGTGCCCTGCATCCTCAGCTGTTCGTGGACCACCAGACTGCCGCGGTACTCGGATACCCCATTGACGGCAACGTCCCCGCCGGTCACCGCCAACAACCCCCCGTAGCGCGCGCTGAGATAGAAGTCCCCGGCGAACTCGACCGAGCCCTCCGTGAACAGAGACAATTCGATCGGTGCGCCCGCGGTACCTCCCGAGCCGGCTACCTTGACGCTGCCTTCAACAAAGAACGCGCCCGCATCAATACTGGTTGGACCGTCGAGCAGCCAGTCGCCGCCGCCCACGTACCTCCAGTGACCCCACGGATCACCCCCGGACGCATCGAACTCCAACGTTCCATCCGACCGGTGAATGGTCCCGTCGCTGCTCAGGGTGTAATCAGCATAGGGGGCGCACTCGGTTGGATCGACGCGTCGGATACCGGTGGGCGGGTGCTCGCCGTGCGCCAGCTCGTAGTCATCGATCTGTTCGCCGTCTAGAACACTGCCCTGGATCTCTGGATCGCTGGAACGAATGTCGACGTCGTCGGCCGACCAGACGCCGCCATCGAGACGATAGTTGTTGACCTCCACGTCCTCGTTGGAAAACACGGACGACAGTGGGCCAATCAATTGGACGCCCGCATCGATCGTCACATCGTTGTTCGCGAGGATGCCGTATGGAGGAGTCCAGGCACCTCCCGCGCCCACCTCGAGCACAACCCTGACGGTCTGCCTGACTCCCTTGAATTCGCCCGTGGCCAGCAGGTGATAACGACCATCCGAGTCGGTGCTGGTGTCGTTGTCGCCATCGTCATTGTCGACAATCACCGCCGTGTACGACCCCCCGCGAGACCCTACGCTAACCGCAGCGGCACCAATGATCAGTCCATCGTCGCCGGTGTCCCGGTTGCCATCGGTACCCGCCAGCAGGCTATCGAGATCCGCGTCGGCTTGGGTGATCGCGAGCATCGCATGCTCAACGCCGGATTCGGCCAGCGCCAGCGCCTGCGCCTGGTTCAGGCTGTTGTTGGCCAGCGACCACTCCACGCTGCCAACGATCATGCTGGAGAAGGTAAGCACCGTGAGACACATGACCAGCAGCAGCGAGATCAGAATGCTGCCGCGACAGTCGGCTCCGGCGCGAAGACAGGTGTCGGACGATGGCAACATCTCAGCCCCCATCCACCAGTTTGGCGAGGTTGCCGCTGTGGTTGCGCACCAGCACTTCGGCGAAGGATTGATAGCTTGGCGTGGTCTCTCCCTCGATCGCCCGCGCTGCATCCGCGAGTGCCACCGAGATGCGGATCGAGCGCACCTGCTCGCACTGAGCCGTGGTGAGCGTGGCGCCTCCCGCGCCGACCTCTGCACCCGCCACGTCGAAGTACCGGAAGGAGGCCGCGGTCACGTTCTCGGCAACGGGCGTGTACGGCGTCTCCTGCACCCAGGCACCCGAAACCCAGCATTGAACTCGTCGCTCGATCCGCCCCGTGGCCACCCGGTAGGTGATCTGTTCCACACCGTCGTCGCCGGCTTCGGCCGTGCAAGGTCGGTTACTGCTGCCGCGATCCAGGTCGAGCGCAACCGTCAACAGCGAGCCGCTTGCCTGCGAGATCCCCACGAGTGAGTCCACGGTGCCGTGTCCGGCCCCACGGAGTTCGTCGCCCATTCGCGCCAGCAGTACCCGCGCCTCCTGCCGCAGCGACATCGTCGAAGCCAGAGTCGCGTGACTGAGGTGTACGCGAACGAGAATCTGAGTAACAGCAAGATAGACAACGGCCATGATGCCGATGGCGATCATGACCTCGAGCAATGAAAAGCCGCGCTCGCCCCGATGCAGTGGCGGTGAAGCGCTTGTCTGCCTCCTCATCCGCTGCCACCGGGAGTGCCGGCGCCAGACAACGCCATGCGGTGGGCAAGAACGAAGTCGAGGCTGACTTGTTCGGCACCAACGTTGTCCCGCTCAAACGCAACCACCGTGATGGTCTTGGCGGAGGGAACAGGATGGGCATTGCCGACGGTCCACTGGCGCGTCACGATCCGCCCGTCGGTGAACGTGTACTCGTCCTCGCCGCTGGAGACTCCCCCGTAGCCAGCGGCACGCAAATCCTCGACCTTGGCGAGCGCGGCCCACATGGCACGATCGATTTCGCCGGCATCGCCATTGAGTTTGAGCGCACCGATCTCGAGCGCGACCATGAACGGCACGGTCAGTAGAATCAGCACGATCGACACCAGCACTTCGAGCAGGGACATCCCCTTCTCTAGTGCGCCGGCGTGACAGACACGTTGGCTGCTTCCAGCCCACATACGTAGTCCTCCTAGCGTTGGCCTCTAGTGACCAAACATAATTATGCGACGCCAAAACGAACTACTTAAAGCCTGAAAACATACTATTTAGTTAGATTTACGCATCCATCGCCACTTATGGCCACTTAAAGACATCACAAGAACCGCGCCGGGGACTGCGCCGCACGCAGAAAAGGCAACGGCCGGAACCGGGTCCACTGGCAAATCTCACGATTCAACCACCGATTCCGACCGCCACCGCGAGCAGGCGGGAATGGCTCCCCGCCAGTAGAAGCGCGCCTTGGGTCGAGGTGTCTAGTAATCTCGCTTCCACTTGCACCACGGTAGACGGGCCCTGTGTGTGGCACTTGATGAAGACCTTCGCTTTGTCGAAGGAATCCTTGAGGAACCCTGCGGGCGCCTGTAGCGTGGCCTGCAAGTAACACACGGTGCCGTAGGCGCTTTCCCGATCGCGTTCCCCCGACTGGATGAAATCCGCTTGACCCCTTTGCACAGGCTCGCCGTCGCTATGTTCCCCGTCGCCCGCAGCGGCAATCTGGCCGGTATCGCGCTCGTCATGCTGGCGGCAGCGGCCGCCCTCGGCGCTGAATCCGGCAACAACTGGCCTGCACTCGGAGGCCCCGACGGAACGTCGATTTCTGCCGAGAAGGGACTGCCGATCGAGTGGAGCGCAACCAAGAACGTCGCGTGGAAGACACCCATCGCCGGACGCGGTCACTCGTCGCCCATCGTCTGGGGCGACCGGATCTTCCTCACGACGGCCATCAAGGGTGCAGCTGTCGCCGACCACGGCCCGGTCGAACACGTCCTCAGCGGCAACACCTACCTGCATCCCGACGCGATCGACGCCGAGTTCAGTCACCAGTATCGAGTGATGGCGATCGACGCTGGCAGCGGCGACATCGTTTGGAACCGACTCGCCGACGAGGGGCCACCCTACGACGACCGTCACCGGATGAGTTCCTATGCCGCACCGACAGCCGCCACTGACGGCCAGTACGTGTACGCGTACTTCGGCACACCGGGGCTCTACGCCTACGACTTCGATGGCAATCTTGCGTGGTCGGCCAAGGTCGGTGACATCCCCACACTGGGAATGGGCGTCGGAACCTCGCCGGTACTGGCGGGCGACCTGGTGATCATCCAGGCGGACGAGAACCTCGGCGACCGCTCGGCGATGGTTGCGTTCGACAAGCACACCGGCTCGGAGGTCTGGCGCGTCGCCCGTCCGGTCCAGGTTTCCTGGGCCACCCCGACACTCGTCAACAGCGGCGCGCGCGACGAACTCGTAGCCATCGGCAACGAATGGATCATTTCCTACGATCCGGCCAGCGGTGAAGAGCTCTGGCGCATGCAGGGGCTGGCGGCTAACGCCATCCACCGCCCGCTGATCCACGGCAACACGATCATCGCCACGGCGGGTTATCCACAGAAGGTCGTCAAGGCGGTCAGACTGGGAGGCAGCGGCGACCTCACCAACACCGAGTACCTGGCGTGGGCATACAACAAGGGAACGGCGTACGTACCGTCCAACCTCGCATACGACGGCCACGTCTATCTGTTGAATGACCAGGGCATCCTCACCTGTCTCGACGCCGATACGGGGGAGATTGTCTACGAGGGGGCGCGCATGCCCGTGGCCCAGCGGTTCTCGGCCTCTCCCGTTGCCTTCGATGGCAAGTTCCTGATGTCCGGCAGCGACGGTGACGTGTTCGTTATCCAAGCGGGGCCTGAGTTCGAGGTCCTGTCGGTCAATCCGATGGGAGAGGCGATCTGGGCGAGCCCGGCGATCGCTAACGGCCGTATCTACATCCGCACACTCGACCATCTATGGGCGATCGGACAGACGAATTGACCCGACCCGAGGTCTGCGTCCAGGTGAAGCGGCTGGCGGGCGCCGATGATCTGCCACTGCCGCAGTATCAGACCGCCGACTCGGCTGCCGTTGACCTGCACGCTGCGGTGGATGAGCCCACGGCGTTGCACCCGGGAGACATCACGCTGATCCCGACCGGGCTGGCGATCGCGCTTCCGAGCGGCTACGAGGCTCAGGTGCGGCCGCGATCGGGGTTGGCGGTGAAACACGGCCTCAGTCTGCCCAACACTCCAGCCACGATCGATGCGGACTATCGTGGCGAGGTCCGGGTGCCGATGATCAATCATGGCAAGGCTACCGTCACGATCGAGCGCGGCATGCGCATCGCCCAGATGCTGGTGACCCCGGTGCCGCGCATCGTCTGGGACGAAGTGGACGAGCTGCCGGAATCGAACCGCGGCAGCGGCGGCTTCGGTCATACCGGAAGCTAACCATCGGAAACGCCACCGGACGTCTCGTGTTATCAATCTGCGCTCTCTGAGGTGGGGACCTCTTCTCGACGTGGGTGAATGGTGGGCAAGCTCGACTTCGAAGCATCGCTAAGCGAGGCGCAATTCCGTGCGGTGACGCACGCGAAGGGTCCGCTGCGTGTGGTCGGCGGTCCCGGTGGCGGCAAGACGCGCGTCCTGACCTATCGCATCGCGTGGCTGATTCGCGAGGCGGGCATCGCTCCCGAGCACATCCTGGCGCTGACTTTCACCAAGAAGGCCGCCGGCGAAATGAAGTCGCGGCTGGCCTCCTTGCTGGGCGAGGAGATCGCCATCGGTGCGGCGACGATCCACTCGTGGGCCTACCGTTTTCTCTGCATTCATCGCGGCAAGCACGCCGAGGGCATCCTGGGCACATGGAACCCGAACTCCAAGAACGCCATCCTGGCCGATGCCCGCCAGTACTTTGCCTGGCAGAAATCCGTGCAGGCCGCCAAGGTAGACATCGCCCCGGCCTTCGCGCTCCACACCGTCTCGCGCGCCAAGAACAACGGCGTGTCGCGCGAAGCTCTGCGTGCCGAGGCCGAGAGGAGCAGCGACCACAAGCTCGTACGCGCCTGCGATGCCTGGGTCGAGTACGAGCGCTGGCAGGAGCGCATGAAGGTCATCGACTTCGACGACCTGCTGATCCTCGCCAACGAGTTGCTCACCTGCAAAGACACCATCGAGAGGGTTCGCGATCAGCATCGCGTCATCCTGCTGGATGAGAGTCAAGACACCAACTTGGTGCAATGGGGTGTCGTGCGCAAATTGGCGCCACCGCCCAAGTCCGAACTTACGGTAGTCGGAGACTACGACCAGAGCATCTATGGCTGGCGCGGTGCGGCCGCGGAGAGCTTCCTCGAATTTGTCCAAGACTACAAAGCCGAGACCGTTACCCTCGAGACCAACTACCGCTCCACGCGGAGCATCGTCACCACCGCGAACACCCTGATTACCCGCAACGGCAGTCGCGAGGACAAGGTCCTCGAAGCCGCCGGCGACGAGGGCGTCACTCCGATCGTCCGCGTCGAGCCGGACGCCGGCGTAGAGGCCTCGCGAGGCGTCGAGCAGGTGCGTCGCTGGCTGGCCGAATACCAGCCTGGCGAAGTCGCCGTGCTGGTACGCGCCTGGTGGCTGACCCGTGGCTTCGAGGAACGACTGCTAAAGGACCGTATCCCCTACCAGGTCGTCGGCGGCCCGGCCTTCTTTGGCCGGCGTGAGATAGCCGACCTACTCGCCTATGTGACGCTGTCGGTGGACGCGACCAAGGATGCCGCCCTAAAACGGGTGCTGAACGTGCCCAACCGCTTTCTCGGCGCCGCCGCGTGGCGCGCCATCGAACGGCACGCCCTGAAGCGCGACATGCCGGGGCTGGCCGCCATCTCCGATCCGGGGCTGCGTTGGCCCAAACAGTACATGCGCGACAAGGCCATGGATCTTTACGTTCTCGTACAGAAACTGCGGCGCTTCGAGGGCACCACGGCGGAGTTGCTCGAACACATTCTCGAACGCACCCGCTACCTGGCGTGGCTCAAGGAGGAATGCGAGCCGGAGGAGTTCCGTAACCGCAAGGAGAACATCGACGAGATGTTCGAAGCGGCGGAGGAACATCCTGAGCCGGCCGATTTCGTCTTCTACGCCGAGCAACTGGTTCCCAAGAAGGACGATGCTGAAGAGGGGGTCGTGCTCACCAGCATTCACGGCGCCAAGGGGCTTGAGTTCCCCTGTGTGATCGTGGCGGGCTGCGCGGAGGGCATCCTGCCGCACGAACGCTGCGAGGACGTCGAGGAAGAGCGCCGGCTCGCCTACGTGGCCATCACGAGAGCCGAGAAGGAGCTGATGCTCACCAGCGCCACGCTCTATCGCAATCGCGGCTACACGCCGAGCCGCTTCCTGCAGGAAGCAGACCTCGAGGTCCCCGAATACGAGATCGCGACACCCGACTCCGGCGGCGAGGCCGCGAGCGCGACGACGGTCGCCGCAACGTAGTCCCGGCTCACCCGCCCGGCGCTGCCTATTCTTGCTGCAAGTAACCGGCTTGGAAACCCCTGAGCCAGAGGCGACCGCCCCATGCTCCGGGTCGGCTGGCCCAGGGGCCTCCGCCGGAAAAACTTGCGTAGCAAGTCCTTATTGATTGGAACAAACCGCGCCGCTTTTCGCCGTCGCAACGGGGCAAAGATCTGTAAAGAGTTGTCAATGCCAGCGGCCCGATTGGGCTTCGGATAGCGCCGCCGCGCGAGCTACCCTGCGGGTGGACCTCCAGGGCCCGAAGTGCGACCGTGCGCCACCCAACAAGTTCATGCAAAGCAACCGCCCCGACCGATCGAATAGCGCCACCGTCATCATCGCGATGGTCGCCATCGCCACCCTCGCCCCGACATCGGCACAGTCCGGTCGTGGCGCACCTGAAACGGGCCTGTTGACTCTCAATGTCAGCGACGAAGTCGCCCATCGGCTCGACACGCTGGACAGGGGCGAGCTCAAGATCACCTGGCGACGAGACGGCCCCGCCCTCAGCTTGGGCGAAATACGCACCCAGGCGGACGCCGAGCGCACCTATGAGAAGGGCTCAGCAGCCCCTGCCGCTGACGGGTGCTTCCTGGTCGCACCATTCGAGTACACCACGCGCAATCGTCTTGGCGGCAACACTCGCGTGTCGGGCCGCGCCCGCGCGGAACTGATCGGAGTCGAGTCGGACACCGCGGACCACGTGCTGAACTTCAGCTTCGAGCAGGGACCGGCGGAACAGCAGGTCGAACTGTCGCTATTCGATCCGGAGCCCGACGGCGACACCCTCTTCTACCTCGATGGTCGCCAGTTCGAGCGCTTCGAGCTACGCCTGCGCGGCACGGGCAGCGGTTTCGTCAGCGCCACGCTCGTAGACGCCTTCGGTCGACGAGCCGACGCCGGCACACTCCCGCTGTCGCCCGCCACGACCGGGACCGCCAAAGCTCCGGGGCAATGGCGGAACCTGCGCGTCGACACCGACCTTGAGGGGGTCCATCGACATCACCTGGCGCAGCTCGAACTACGGGCCCACGGATCGGGAACCCTACAAATCGACGACGTGTATCTGTGCCCCGCCCAGGCGACGCCCGGGCGTTCCCGGACGCAGCGCCAGAACACGACCAACTCGCTCTGGGTATGGCATACCTCCGACCTGCTGACCGCTGGTGTGGACGGCGTCGATGCCCTGGCAGACCTCGCCCAGCAGGCCAACGTGGGCAGGATCTACCTGCAGGTGCCGAGCAGCTTCGACGAGCCCGAGACGCAGCGGAAGCTGCAAGCTGTGGGCAGCCGACTCGATACGGCCGGCATCGAGATTCTCGCTCTCGATGGCGCGCCGGAGTACGCGCTGCCGAGAGCACAGGAAGACCTTCTTGACACCGTGGATGAGGTCATCGAGTACAACCGCTCCGCCCCGCCAGGAGCCGGCTTCGTCGGCGTGCATCTTGACGTGGAGCCCTACCTTCTCGACCAGTGGCGCGACGGCCGAGCCCAGATCGTGGCCGGCTACCTCGACATGCTCGATGCCGTCGGAGCGCGCACTGGACGCGTCGGTCTGGAGCTGGACGTTGCCGTGCCGTTCTGGTTCGATTCCGTTCCGGTACACCGACAGAACGGCGCTCACATCGAGTGGCGCTCGCTGACCGACGAGGTGCTGGCCCGCGTCGATTCGATCGCGGTCATGGACTACCGAACCGAGACGAGCGGCAGTAACGGCCTGCTGGCGCTTGGCGCTGGCGAACTCAGCGCCGCGGAGGAGCAGGGCCGCGACGTATGGATCGGGCTGGAGACGACCTGGCTGCCCGATCAGACCTTCGTCCGCTTTCGCGGCCGTGCTCGTGCGGGACTTCCCGATTCCTCGGGCCAGGAGTGGTGGGTCGTCCAGACACCGCACACCCTGTGGGCAGTCCGTGGCGACGCGCTCGACGAACTCGGTCGGCAACTGCATGGCGTAGACACCGACAAGACCCGACACTGGCCAGCCCATGGCGTGCAGGTGCCCGCCACTCGCCAGACTTTCTACGATCTCGGCTTCGACGCGCTACTCGACACCATGCAGGCAACTGCGGCTCAGCTCGCCGGACACCCGGCCTTCGCCGGCCTCGCGCTCCACTACGACCGCCCTTTGCGAAGACTTCTCGAGGGCGAGGACGGCTGATCGGCCCCGGCGACGCTCTTGCCGATGCAGCCCTTGCACCCATAAGAGACTTATGCATAAATCTCCACAGTAACCGGGCAGCGCATGCCCGCTGAGATGCTGGAGATTCGATGGACCTGCTCAAGGGCACGCTCGACGTCCTTATTCTGAAGACCGTGGCCGATCGACCGGCGCACGGCTATGCCATTGCCCGCGCCATTCTCGAACAGTCAGGCGAAACGCTCATCGTCGAGGAAGGTGCGCTCTACCCAGCCCTGCGCCGGCTCGACAAACGCGGTCTCCTGACCGCGAAGTGGGGCCGGACGGACACCGGTCGTGAGGCCAAGTTCTACCGCCTTACCGCCGCCGGCAAGCGGCAACTGGGCAAAGCCATGGGCGACTGGGACCGTTACGTCGAGGCGATGGGGATGGTGCTCAAGGGGCCGCAGTCGTGAGCGATCAAACGGGCCGACGCACCGCACCAGTGTCCACGGACGAGGACGTCGAACGCGAACTGCGCGCCCACGTCGCCCTGCACGCCGAGCGTCTCGTGAGCAAGGGCATCGAGCCGGTCGAGGCCCACAGGCGGGCCCAGCAAGCCTTCGGCAACTACCCGGCCATATCCAGACAGTGCCGCAACATCGCCGCATCCCCCACCCCTCGTGAGGCTCTCGCCAACATGCTCGAATCATTCGTGACCGACACCCGTTTCGCCTGGCGCACGCTGCGCAAGAGTCCAGCGTTCCTGGTTACCTCGGTGCTCACGCTGGCACTCGGGATTGGCGCCAATACGGCGATCTTCGGCGTCATCAACGGCATCCTGCTGCAGCCGCTCCCTTACGACGAACCCGATCGGATCGTGGCCCTGTGGGAACGCACCGCAGAAGGTCGAGACAACAGCATCGCCGCGGCGAACTTCTGGGACTGGCAGGCAAGCACGACACTGTTCGAATCGATGGCCCTGGTCCCCGATCATCGCTTCAGCGGCCGCACCACCGTACTCGGCGGCCAGGTGCCCGCGCGGGTGTTTGCCGGCGCTGTGACCATCGATTTCTTCCGCACGATCGGAGTCGAACCCTTCATCGGACGCACATTCGACGCCGAGGAGGCCATGGAAGGCGTCGCGCCAACTCTTGTCGTTGCCTATTCAGTCTGGCGCGACCTACTCGGTGAGGTGACCGATCTCGAAGGCGTAACCCTCAGCATGCTGGGCACGGAGGCCGCGGTCATCGGCGTCATGCCAGCGGGCTTCAACTACCCTGGCCAGACCCAGATCTGGTTCCCGTTCGAACTTTACCCACGCAACGAACACCGGACCGCGCACGGCAAGTCGGCGATCGGCCGGCTGCGTGCGGGCACGACTCTCGCAGCAGCTGCGGCTGAGATCGACACCGTCGGGGTCGCGCTGTACGAACGCTTCGGTGAAGACACCGACGCGGTGGGCGTCAATGTTTACCCGCTCAGGCAGGAACTGGTCGGAGACGCCCGCCGGCCGCTGCTGATTCTCCTGGCCGCCGCCGGCCTAGTGTTGCTCGTCGCCTGCACCAACCTGGCGAGCGGTCTCCTTGCGCGTGGTACGAGCCGCAGCTCGGAAATAGCTCTGCGTTCGGCACTCGGAGCTGGGCGGGCGCGGCTGGTACGGCAGATGTTCACCGAGTCGCTACTGCTGACAACGCTCGGCGCGGCGGCGGGACTGCTCACCGCGCAACTCGTCACCGCAGCACTCCTGCAGGCTGCTCCGGGCGAGGTGTGGCGTTATGCGACCGCCGAACTCGACATCGCCGTACTGGCCTTCACCGCTCTGATCGCACTCTCCACGGCCCTCTTGTTCGGCCTGCTCCCCGCGCTACGACTTACCCGGAAGAGCGATAGCGAGGCCATGCGGGCCGGAACGCGTTCGGTTACCGACGGCCAAGGCAGCCGCGTCTGGTCGGCGCTCGTTGTGGCGGAGGTCGCCCTCGTGGTTGTCCTCCTGGTCGGTTGCGGTCTGCTCATTCGTAGCTTCCAGGCGGTGCTCGACGTCGATTCAGGATTCCAGCCGGCGGGCGTGCTGACGATCGACCTCGAGTTGCCCGCGGAGAACTACTCCCAGCATGAAGAGGTCGCCCGTTTTCTCGACACGGCAATGGCAGATCTGCGGACGCTGCCCGGGGTGACCGACGTCGGCATGGTCAACCATCTGCCGCTCGGCGGATTCGGACTCAACGGCGCTTTCGAGATCGAAGGACGCGAGCCAGGCGCTGGGTATGGCGACTACCGTGTGGCGAGCGCCGAGTACTTCTCTGCGATGGGCATTCCTCTGCTCTCCGGTCGCTTCTTCGTCGAGGAAGATGCCGAGGGTGCGGAACCCGTGGTGATCGTCAACCAGACCCTCGCGCGCGAACTCTTCGGACAGGAGCCCGCCGTGGGTAAGCGCATCGGCAGCCTCGCCAACGACAACTGGGTTTACGGCGACGATTGGATGCGAATCGTGGGAGTAGTAGGCGACGTGCGGCATCGCTCGCTGACGCGGAGCTCGGCCCGCGAAGTCTACGTGCATTATCGCCAACGCCCAATGCGCGCGCGGACTTCGGCGATCACGATTCGTACGGACGGCGACCCGGCCAGCCTCATCAAGGTCGCCCGTGATCGGATGGCGGCGCTCGATCCAGACATCCCGGCAGAGCTGACGCCCATGCGCGATCTCGTTGCGGCATCGGTTCACGATCGCCGTTTCACGGTCATGGTGCTGGGCGTGTTCAGCCTCGTGGGCCTGCTGCTGGCGTCGGTCGGGATCTACGGTGTCGTCTCGTACGCCGTCGCCCGGCGGCAGCGTGACATCGGCATCAGGCTCGCGTTGGGGGCTGCGCCCCTGCGGGTAAGCCAAGAGGTCATCCGTGACGCGCTAACGCCTGTGCTGATCGGCCTCGGGGTGGGTGTCCTCGGGGCGCTGGCACTGAGCAGGACTCTCTCCAGCCTGCTCTTCGAGGTCACGCCGACCGACCCCGCCACGTTCGTCGCCGTGGCCGCACTGCTGCTGGCTACCGCCGTCATGGCATGCTGGCTGCCGGCGCGGCGCTCGTCGAAGATCGACCCGATCGTGACCATGCGCGCCGAATGAGCTGAGGGAGTGATGGCCAGTCATAGCCGTGCCGCACGTGACGGGAACGCCCGGGACCCTGGGCCTCGTATCCACGTCATCGCCGGAGAGCGCGGGAAGCGGTAGCATGACAGGTGCCCGCAATCACGCGAACCTCACACTCGACGACGAATCATGAATTCTGACGGTGACCTGCAAGCAAGCGCCGCTGCCGCCCGTGAAGCGCTGGACGCCCACGTGCGCGCAATCGTGGCCTGGCACTTCGATCCAGAAACCGGCTGCCCCTTCTGGCTCGACTGGGCCGCGCGGCAGGACTGGGATCCACGCGCAGAGATCCAGAGCTTCGACGACCTGCACAAGTTCGGGCTGTTCGAAGACGAGGCGCTACGCGGCGGGCCGGTGCGCCGCTGGGTACCCAAAGCCTATGCCGACCGCCCGATCTACACGTTCGAGACCGGCGGAACGACGGGAACGCCCAAGTCGCGCATCAGCGTCGACGACTTCCGCATCGACTACGAGATGTTCGCCGACAATCTTCCCGACGAGCACTTTCCGCGGGGCGCCAACTGGCTGATGCTCGGCCCCAGCGGACCGCGGCGTCTGCGCCTTGCCGTGGAGCATCTGGCACAGTACCGCGGCGGCATCAGCTTCTGTGTCGATCTTGATCCCCGCTGGGTGATCAAGCTCATCAAGAAAGGTTGGACCGAGCACCTGCATGCGTATCAGGAACACGTCATCGACCAGGCGGTGACGATCCTGCAGTCGGGCCACGATGTGCGCTGTATGTTCACGACGCCGAAGCTTCTCGAGGCGCTCGCGCTGCGGCTCGACGACATGGGCACGACCCTTCACGAAGTCGGCATCACGGGTATCTTCTCGGGCGGCACGGAGTTCACGCCGCAATGGAATCGCTTTGCCCACGAAGAGCTTCTCGATGGGGCCTACATGACGCCGACCTATGGCAACACGCTCATGGGGCTGGCCGCGAGCGCACCGAGCGGCCCTGACAACGGCTACAAGATCAGCTACTACGCGCCGCAGCCGCGCGCTGTCATTCAGGTCGTCGACCCCGATGACCCCGACACGGTGGTGGCCTACGGAGCCACCGGCCGCGTGAAGCTGACGACTTTGACCAAAGAGTTCTTCATGCCCGCCTTCCTCGAACGCGACGAGGGCGAGCGTGAGCGACCGTACGCAGCGTACCCCTGGGATGGAGTGAGCGGAGTGCGGCCGTTCGCGAAGTTCGCCAAATCGACGACTGTCGGCGTTTACTAGGAGATCCGAGCTTGATTCACTTTCCGACACTGCGTTGGGGCAAGCCGTACGAGAGTCTCGAAACCGACGAAGTACGGCACTTCGCCACCGGTGAACCCATCGCCCGAGTTAGCCAGGCAAACCCCGGCATCGTGGCGCGGGATCTGCGCAAGGCGCAGAAAGCACGGGATGCCCTGCGCGGCGTACCCGCCGTCGAACTCCTGGAGCGAGTGCGGAAGGCTGCCGATCTATTCATGCACGCCGACCTGCCGCTCGGCGACGGCACCCAGTCGCCCGAGGACTTCGTGCGCCAGCAGTCCGCGACCACGGGACTGTCGGAGCACATGGCGCGCATGAACATGGACAAGCTCCGCTTCGTCCTCGAGCACCTGGATGAGATCCTCGACTCGCTCACCCGTGGCCTGGATCTGGAGATCCTCACGCGGGGCTATGGCGAAGAGAACGGCCTGATGCGTTCGTATCAGGCCACCACGCCAGCGCTGGGCATGGTGCTGCCATCGAACTCACCCGGCGTTCACACCCTGTGGCTACCGGTGATCCCGATGCAGATCGGGCTGGTGCTCAAGCCTGGCCCGCAGGAACCGTGGACGCCGTGGCGCATGGCGCAGGCCTTTTTCGAGGCCGGCGTGCCGCCGGAGTCGATCTCGATCTACCCGGGTGGCGCCGATGTGGGTGCGGCAGTTCTCAAGGACACGCAACGCAGTCTGATCTTCGGCGGACTGCCCACGGTCAACGCATATCGAGGCAATCCAGGCGTCCAGGTGCATGGCCCGGGCTTCAGCAAGATCCTGCTTGGCGAAGACTGCGTCGACGACTGGGAGCAGCACCTCGACCTGATGGTCGACTCGGTACTGGTCAACTCCGGCCGTTCGTGCATCAACTGTTCGGGAATCTGGGCGCCCCGGCATACGCGCGAGATCGCGGCAGCCTTGGCCGAGCGCCTCGCCGGAGTCGAGGCCCTGCCGCCCGACAACGACGGCGCACAGCTGGCCGCATTCACGGTGAAGGGCCAGGCCGAGGCCATCAACGGAGACATCGACGAAACGCTCAAGACGCCGGGCGCCGAAGACATGACCGCCGTCTATCGCAGCGCGAGCCGATGGGTGGAACAGGAACGCTGCGACTACATGCTGCCAACCGTCGTCCACTGCGATTCACCCGAGCATCCGATGGCGGCCAAGGAGTACATGTTCCCGTTTGCCACGGTGGTGCAGTGCCCGCAGGACAAGATGCTCGGCGCAATTGGCGACACACTCGTCGGCACCGGTATCACCAACGATGCCGCCTTCCGACAGCAGCTCCTGGACGCCGACAACATCGACCGCCTCAACCTCGGCCCGGTGCCGACGATCAGTCTCAACTGGCTGCAGCCGCACGAGGGTAATATCGTCGACTTCCTGTACCGCGCGCGGGCGTTCCAGGAAGCCTGAGATACTCGACCCGCTGAGTTACTCCGAAGCTCTCGCGGCAATCGTCTGCAGATACCCGTGCAGCTCGGCCGCCAGCTCGTCGAGACGCGCCTCCATGTCGGCGCTCGGGCGCTGGTCTGCGCTCTGGATGTTGAAGTACAGGTACTGCAACTGGTCCACCAGCATCGGCGGAGAGTAGCGCCGTGCGTTCGTCACCATGGCGTCGTGGACGGCCTGAAGCGCCGGCGGCAGCTCGCCGTCGCTCGCCTCCCTGATCGACTCCAGTTCAGCAACGGCACGCTGTGCCGCGCTGTAGGCGTCGCGCGCCCGCTTGACGAACTCCGCCTGCTCGGTGACCTCGGCGACGCCCACCCCTTCAGCGGCCACTCGCGGATCCATCAGAACCTCGAACTCATGCGCCATGCTCACGCCGTCGACCTCGAGGGTCGCGGTGTACGTGCCGGGAGGCACCAACGGACCGCCCTGCCCGGACCGACGAGCACTCGGGGCCCATGGCCCCGCGTAGCGGAGGTCCCAGGTGAATCGGTGCATACCGGCGACAACTGACAAGGTAGGCGTGCCGATGGCAGCCATCTGCCACTCGCGCATGCCGGGAGCGGCGTCCTCGATCACCTGACCCAGATCGTCGCTGCTGAAGGCCCGCACCAGGTCTCCGTCGGCTGCGCGAATCTCCAGCTTGATGGCCGCCGCAGGCGCGGCCTCCAGGAAATAGTCGATGTTCGCTCCGCCAGCCGGGTACTGCGGATCGGCCGGCCCTGGCGGCCGGAAGAAGAAGCCGCGGCCGCGCTCCCGTACGGCGTCACTGATCGGGTAAAGGTGCGCCGGCCCAACGACATGATCCGCGTCGCGAATGGGTGACACGTCATAGAGAATCCAGAAGCCTCGACCCATGGTCGAGAGCACCAAGTCGTCACCGACGATCTTGATGTCGCTCACTGGCGTGGCTGGCAGGTTCAGCTGCAGCGATTGCCAGTTGGCGCCGTCATCGAACGACACGAACATGCCGAACTCGGTGCCGGCATAGAGCAACCCTTGCCGTGCCGGATCCTCGCGCACGACGCGAACCGGGTGATCGGCGGGAATGCCGTTGTCGCCGCTGGAGAGCAAAGTCCAGTTGACACCGTAGTCGGTGGTCTTGAACACGTACGGAGCGAAATCGCCGACCTGATAGCGCAAGATCGTGGCGTAGGCAGTGCCCGCGTGGTGTGGCGACACCTCGATGTTCTGTACGCGCCCATGCGGTCCCATGCCAGGGGGTGTGACGTCAGCCCAGCTGGCCCCCGCGTCGCGCGTCACATGGATCGGCCCATCGTTCGCACCCGCCCAGATTACGCCTGCCTCGTGCGGCGACTCCTGTACGTCGTACAGGGTCGAAAAGTGCTCCTCGCCCGTAACATCGAGCGTAATCGGCGAGCCCGAAATCACCTGGGTCTCCGGATCAAAAGCGGTGAGATCCGGGGAGATCGTCTTCCAGGTTAGGCCGCCGTCCTCGGTCATGTGGACGAACTGCGAGCCGTGATACACGCGGACCGGACTGTGTGGCGACACCGCGATCGGCGAGACGCGCTGGAAGCGATACGCGAGATCCTTGGGGTTGCGGCCGTAGATGTTCCAATACCCGACGTAGTTCTGCTGTTCTTGGCCGGTGCGCCGGTTGTAGAAGCCAAAACGACCTTTGCAGTTGGCGTACACGATGTCGGGGTCGCCAGGCATGGGCACTGCGGGACCGGTCTCGCAGCCGCCATGCGATTCCCAATACGCGGTCGGGCCGCCAGGGCGGCCGCTCAGCGCGCGACTCGGCACCGAGATGGTCGAGTTGTCCTGTTGGCCTGCGAACAGCCGATACGGATACTCATCCGAGATGTCCACTTGATACAGCTCGGCCGTGGGTTGATTGTTCTGCGTCGACCAGGTCGCGCCGCCATCCCGCGACACGTTGGCGCCGCCGTCGTTGGCCTGCACCCACACCATCGGGTTGTCCGGGTTGATCCAGAGATCGTGATTGTCGCCATGCGGCACACGCCGCGACTGCCAGTTCTGGCCGCCGTCGGTCGACTCGTAGAACCCCTCGGCCATGCCCCAGATGGTGTCCGGATCGACCGGGTGAGCATGCAGGTTGGTGTAGTAGAAGGGGCGATTCCGGATCGGCTGGAAGCTGCTCACCTGGCTCCATGTGTCACCGCGATCATCCGAGCGGTACACACCGCCCTGCTCTTCGGGAGCCTCGATGAGCACGTACACACGGTCCGGATCCCCGGCCGTGACCGCCAGATCCGCCTTGCCACGCAGCCCGGCCGGTAAGCCCTCGGTGAGTTGCACCCAGCTGTCGCCTGCGTCGGTGGAACGGAATACGCCGCCCTCCATCCCACCCGAGAGGATCGTCCAGGGCTTGCGCTCGGCTTCCCACATGGTGGCGTAGATCCGCCGCGGGTCGTCGGGGGCAAACTCGAGGTCCACGGCACCCGTCTTGCTCGAAAGATGCAACACCAGATCCCACGAGTCGCCACCGTCCCGAGTCCTGTAGACGCCGCGCTCGGGGTTGGCCGCGAAGGGGTTACCGATCGCGGCGACATATACGAGATCCGGGTTGTCGGGATGAATCAACACGGCGCCGCTGTTGCCGGTGTTCTCCAGTCCGACATGGCTCCAGGTCGTGCCGGCGTCCGTCGACTTGTAGACCCCTTTGCCGATGATGACGTTGCTGCGCAGGCCATCAGACCCGGTGGCAACGAAGAGGACGTCGGGATTCGACTCCGCCACTGCGACGGCGCCGATGGACCCTGTTGCGAAAAAGCCATCGGAGATTGGCCGCCAGTTCTGCCCGTAATCGGTCGTCTTCCACAGACCGCCGCCGGTCGCACCCATGTAGAAAGTACCGGGCTGGGCGCGGTGCCCCGCCACCGCCGTCACGCGCCCACCTCGCGAGGGACCGACCATGTTGTACTGCAGGCCGTCGAAGCGTGCGGGAGAGACACCGCCTGCGCCGGCTTCCTGGGCCATCGGATCAGTCTCGATGGGCAATACCGCGATCGGAACGAGGAGAGCAACGAGGGCGAGCAACACGGGAACGCGGATCTTCAAGACAGGCCTCCTGGGCAGATGTTCGGCGCATTCTGCCACGCCTCGGTTACCAAGGCGGCGGCACGATGAGCTGCACGAGTCGGACTATGCGCGATCGAGAACGGACGCGGCGATGCCCGCGTATCCGCGACATGCTTCAACAAGCTGGGCGAGTTCGATGTACTCGTCGATGATGTGGGCGAGCTGTTCGTGCGAGGGCCCGAAGCCAATGGTCGGGACACCCGCGTATCCGGCACTGTAGGCTCCGTTGGTGCAGAACTGGTAGCTCTCCAGGGCCGGGTCCAGCCCCGCCGCGCGGAGCCCCATCAATGCTTTTTGCACGAGTTCCGAATCCTCTTCGGTCTGCCAGGGTGCAAACCACTTCGGCTGTCGCCAATGCACGCCGGTGTACGAGGTGTAGTCGGTTAGCGCGAATTCGACCTCGGTATCGGCATGGCCGGCACGCGCACAGGCGTCGCGCATAGCCGCCAGCACCTCCTCCTGAGTCTCTCCCGGCAATAGGCGACGCTCGTACGTGGCCCGGCATGCGCTGGGCACAACCGAGTGCGCCGGATGAGGTATCGAGATGATGTCAGTCAGACACATCACACCGTCGCCCACGAACGCGTCGCTCGGCATCGGCAAACGTTCGATCTCTTCGATCACGGCTCGCATCATGTGGACGGCATTGAGGCCGAGCTGCGGGCTCGATGCATGCGCCGGGGTGCCACGCGTCGTAAGGACGAATTCCGCCCTCCCACGACCCGCCCGGACAAGATTGAGACCCGAGGCCTCGCCGATGACCACGAAGTCGGCTCCCTGACGCTGCATGACGGCGCGCAGCGCAGCGCCCTCGATCAATTCCTCGCCCACCGACGCCGAGACCACGACGCGTCCGGTGATCTCGTCTCGATCGAGCGTGCCCACAGCGTGCACCATGGCAGCGAGTGCGCCCTTCATGTCGCTACTGCCGCGCCCATACAACCGCCCGTCGACGATGTCGCCACTGAACGGATCGGCAGCCCATTCGCCGCGCGGCATCACATCCACGGTGTCCATGTGGGCATCGAGCAACAACGTTGGGCCATCCATCGAGGACTCCAGCACGCCGACTGCGTTGCCAACTTCGTCGAGGCCGACCTCATCAAAGCCCAGCAGCCGCATCTCAGCCAGCACGCGCTCCGCCACGCCATGTTCTTCGCCGAGGACACTGGGAATGCGGACAAGATCGCGGGCGAAGCGGATGAGCGCGTCATGGTCCACGGTTCGGACGCTCCGGGGGGGAAGTTGAACGAGGCTGTTAGATTAGCCTGAGAAGACGGGCGCGGCGGACACCTGACCGGCCTGCGCCGTGCTGCCCTGACAACCGGAGCCACCATGCGCCTCAAGTCAGCCACCGCCAACATCATTGTCAGCGACGTCGCGCGCACGGTTGATTGGTACCGTGATGTCCTCGGCTTCGAGTTCACCGTCGGAGTCATCGCCGGGACTCAAGATCCTGTCTTCGAGGCCACGGGGCAGGAGCTGGGCTTCGCCATGCTCAAGCGCGACGAGGTGGAGCTGATGTTCCAGTCGCTCGAAAGCCTGACGGAGGACCTGCCCGGCACGACGCTCGGCTCAGGCGACGGCTTCACTCTCTACGTCGATGTTGACGACGTCGATGCCCTGCACGCGGAGGTCCAGTCCAAGGTCGAGATGACGGTAGACCTACGCGACACCTTCTACGGTGCTCGTGAATTCCACGTCCGCGACTGCAACGGCCTGCTACTCGGCTTCGCTCGCCGGCCGGCGCAAGGCTAGTCCCGAGGCATCCGAGCAGCTGCGGCGCGCACCTGCCCGGCCGAGCAGAACAGCGCCGTCAGCAGCCACTCTCGGCGTCTTGCGAGCCGTTACCAGACCCGCAGGTCGTCGACCTGGAACTCGAAGTCCCCTACCTCGTCGCCGGAAAAGAAGATGCCCCTGAGCCCGGTTGGGTCGATGGAGCTGAAGTCGGAGAAGGCCAGCTTGTGCTCGGTCCAAACCTCGGTGGTCGGGCGCGACATCAGGGCTGGCTCCGACCCTCGACTCTGCGCGAACAGCGCAATGCTCACTGGAGCGCCGTCGCCACGAAGCCAGAACGAGATCCCTTCGTACTCCGACATGTTCACGGCCGCCCATGGTCGCCGACCCGGGAAGAAGAGTGCACCCGCCCAGGCATCCCTGCCCGGCGGACGGACGATGCTGCCCCTCACGCGCAGTGACATGAGCGAATCGGCGGCGCCGCCTTCGACCACCGTCATGTCGGCTATGGACGTGCCGCCCGCGCCGGCATCGTTATTGACGATCCAGCCCGCCCCGAAACTGGCACCGATCTCACCATCTTCGAACCCGGCGATGAGCCCGTCCGCGATCTTCGGGGCGCGCCGCGTACGCTGCGTCGACGCCTCGACTGCGGCGCGATGACCGAACCGCGCGGTTTCGAGTCGTACTTCCTCGGCACTAACACCGCCGGAGAACGGGCGACCCGCGCCACCGCACACCAGGAGGATTACCAGCAGCGCGCGGACGAAACCACGCAGGACGTGCTCACCAGCCAGAGTGCCCATGTTCGACCTCGATGGAGAGGGACGCGCCCGGACGGGCGTCCGGGCGTCCCGTGTTAAAGAGCCGCCATGGCGGCGGCGTAGTCTGGTTCCTGGACGATCTCGGGTACGAGCTCCGTGTACTTCACGTTGCCGTCACCGTCTATTACCACCACCGCACGACCGAAGACGCCGGCCAGCGGCCCGTCTGTCATGCGCACGCCGTAGTCGTCGCCAAAGCCAGCATACCGAAACGATGACAGCGTCTCCACGTTCTCGATACCCTCAGCGCCGCAGAAACGCGCCTGCGCGAAGGGAAGGTCAGCAGAAACGCACAGCACGGTGGCGTCGCTGTCCGCAGCCAGCTGATTGAACTGGCGCACGGAGGTGGCGCAGACGGGCGTATCAAGGCTGGGAAAAATGTTCAGCACCACCGTCTTCCCCGCGTAATCCGCAAGGCCACGATCTGAGAGATCGGGCGCGGTGAGCGTGAACGCAGGCGCGGCGGTGCCAACGGCGGGAAGGTCCCCCGCGATGTTGACCGGATTGCCTTTTAGTGTGATCTGGGCCATCGGTGGAACTCCGAATTCGTGTGACGGTTCTTCTTGGCGAGGTTCATGGAGGCAGCGGACGTGCCGCTGCCGCTCTTCTTTTACACCGAAGCGCTCCGCGGCGCCCGCCCCGAGTTTCGCTTGATGTTCAAGTCCGCAAATACGAGGCGCCGTTGGCGTCGATGACACAGCCCGTCAGATAGCCGATCCCGTCGCTGGCGAGGAAGGCCACCGCGCGGGCGATCTCGGACGGCTCGGCGACCCTATTGAGCGGACTCTGCGCGCGGATCTCGTCCCCTTCCGCACCTTCCAGAAGATCCGCCGCCATCTCGGTCGCGACAAAGCCCGGCGCCACCACGCCGACGAAGACACCGTGCGGCGCCAACGCCCGAGCGAACGACTGACTCAGTGAATTGAGGCCGGCCTTGCTGGCGCCATAAGCGGGGGCATCCGGCTCGCCCCGAAAAGCACCGCGTGAGGAAACGTTGATGATCTTGCCACCACCGCTCGCGACCATGCGTCTCGACGCGCAGTACATGAGGTTGGCAGGTCCGACCAGGTTCGTATCCAGCGTGCGCTGCCATGCCTGCTGCCATTCCGTGTAGTCGAGCTTCAATACGTTGTGCAGGTCGTAGATCCCCGCGTTGTTCACGAGCACGTCGAGGCCACCCAGAGCCGCGACCGCATCGTCTATCAGGCGACTGCACTCGTCCGCATCCGAGACGTCGGCCCGCAGCACAACGTGGCCGGCACCCGGCAGGCTCTCCAGTGTGTGTTCGGCCGCCGCCTGGTTCGCGCAATAGTGCACACCCACCCGCGCACCGCCGCCAGCGAACTCTCGGGCGATGGCGCGGCCGATACCGCGTGAGCCACCTGTTACCAGTACCTTCTTGTCTTGTAGGTCCATGTGGTCCTGCCTGCAGCCAGGGCGTGAAACAATCTGCCAGATTGGGCACGCCAAATTAGTGCCTACGGGAACTCTGAACGCCTCCGGAGCGTATCCCAAGGACACCAGGAGGAATTGCATGGCGAACAATAAACTGCTCGGCTGCTGGGGCTTCATCGTCGGGGCCATGGTCACCGTGGTCATCGGCTGGATGGCGTTCGAGTTGCTGATCGCGTTCCTGGCCGGACTGCGCATCGACGGCGCCGCGGCATTCGCCGATCCCCTCTTGTGGCACGAGGCCGGCGAACTGCTGATCGTCGGGCTGACGATCCTCGGCGTCTACGTCTGGGTGTTCCGCGGTCCGGCGATCGCCCACTTCGCCGACACCACCTGCTACGCGTTTTGGTTCGGTGCCGCGCTCAACCTGGTCGCATGGATAAGGCTTCCTACGGGCGCGCGTTGGTCCTGGTGGACGTTCCTTCTTGTCGTCCTCGGAATCGCTGTCCCGGCGATACTCAGCCGTCTGGCCCCTGCAGCGGACACACCCACAGCCACCTGACCGCGCGGGCAGCAGATGCACCTGCTGGGTCTACTCGATGACCACTTCGAGCGGGGCCGAGGTGTCCGGAAGTAGCTGAACCAAGGAGTTGAAGGATAGTGAGAGTCCTTCCGGGGCGACCGGGATTCAACGCTGAAGATGCCGCGGCGCTGGCCAGTGCGCTGTTCGGCGCACAAGGCTCGGCGGCCGAGCTTGTCAGCGAACGCGACCAGAACTTCCTCATCGACACGGGCACCGCTCGCTTCGTGCTGAAGATAGCGAATAGCAACGAGGCGCACGATGCACTCGAGCTGCAAAGGGCGCTGCTTGATCGACTGCAGGACACGCGCTACATGGTGTCCGAGTCGCTCCACGCTCCCGACGGCAACACGATCGTTGTCGCGTCGCACGGTGGCGCCGAGTACTTCGTCCGCCTTCTCACCTGGGTCCCGGGGACGCCGCTGGAAGCGGTTCGGCCGCACACCAGGGACCTCAGACACCAACTCGGAGCCCTCGCGGGCCATGTCAGCGCGGCGTTCGCCGGGTTCGAGCACCCCGCGGCCCGGCGCCACCTGAAGTGGGATCTAGAGCACGCCCCGGAGCGGATCCGGTCTCGCCTCGAGCTCATCGCATCCGGCAAGCGACGTGCGCTACTCAACGCAACGTTGGAGCGTTTCGAACAGCGCACCGCGCCGCTGCTCGACGATCTGCGAAGGGGCGTGATTCACAACGACATCAACGACCACAACGTCTTGACCGGCGAGTTGACGTTGCGCGACGGCTGGCCCGAGCGACACATCACCGGGCTAATCGATGTGGGTGACGCGCTCCACGGATGGGTGGTCACGGATCTGGCGACGGCCATCGCCTACGCGATCCTAGGGTGCGATGACGTGATCAGCGTGAGCCGCACCATCACGGCCGGTTACCACGAGGTGTTCCCTCTCGAGGACGCCGAGATCGCGGCACTCACCGGGCTGGTTTCGTTGCGGCTGGCGCTCAGCGTCGCCAACTCCGCTGCACAAGCGGCGGCAGAACCGGACAACGACTATCTCACTGTCAGCGAGACTCGCGCATGGGTCGCGATCGAGCGGCTGGCTGCTATCGATCCGACACTCGCCACCGGTCATCTTCGTGATGCCTGCGGGCTCGAGGCCTGTGCCAACGGTGCCGCGCTGCGGGATTGGCTGCAATCCACGGACCAGGTATTCGCCAACGTAGCCGACGCCCCACTCGCGGGCGAAGACGTGCACGTGTTCGATCTCGGGGTCGGCAGCACCGAGATGGGCGTGGGAGCACCTGGCGACTTCGTGACCGCGGATCTCAGCGAGATGCTGTTCGGTCAGATGCGAGCCGCCGGCAAGTCGGTTGGACTCGGTCGCTACGACGAAGTGCGCTCCTGGTACGGTGGCGAGTTGTTTGCGGCCCCGAGCAACGAGGCACCTGGCCGCCGCACTGTGCATATCGGCATCGATGTATTTCTCGAACCCGGCGCCGCGGTGTACGCACCGCTCGCCGGTACCGTCGTGAGCGCGGCCCTCAACGAGGGGCGCCTCGACTACGGCCCGACGCTGATTCTCGAGCACGAACCCACGCCGGGACTGAAGTTCTGGAGCCTGTACGGCCACCTGACAGCGGACTCGCTCTCCGACACGGCCCCGGGCCAGAGGGTGGCCAGCGGGCAACGGATCGCCGCGATCGGCGACTACCCGGTGAACGGCGACTGGCCACCACATCTGCATTTTCAGCTGATTGCCGACCGTCTCGACCACGACACCGATTTCCCAGGGGTGTGCGCCCCGGCTGACCGGGCCGTATGGAAGAGCCTCAGTCCGGACCCGGCCCGAATACTAGGTCTCGATGAGGGGCAGGTAGCACCGGTGGGAATGGGTGCCGATGCCATCGCGAACCGCCGCCAGTGGTTAATCGGTCCCTCGCTGAGCATCTCCTACCGCCGCCCTCTCACCATCGTGCGCGGCTATCGACAGGTTCTGTACGACGTCGAAGGTCAGCCCTTGCTCGACGCAGTGAACAACGTGCCTCACGTGGGGCATTCGCACCCCCATGTTGTGGCCGCGGCGGCCGCCCAGAACGCCGTGCTCAGCACGAATACGCGCTACCTGCACGAGAACATCGTGCGCTACGCCGAGCGGTTGATCGCCCGCATGCCCGACCCCCTGGAGGTCTGCTACTTCGTCTGCTCCGGATCGGAAGCGAACGAACTCGCCATCCGCCTGGCACGCACCGCCACCGCACGCTACGACGTGGTTGCCCTCGACGGGGCCTACCACGGCAACACGTCAACGCTGATCGACATCAGCTCCTACAAGCACGATGGCCCGGGAGGCCGAGGTGCGCCGAACTGGGCCCACATCGCGACCCTGCCCGATCCCTACCGCGGCGAGTTCGCCGGTAAGCCCGATGCCGGCTCTCGCTACGCGGAAGACGTGCGGCGATGCTGCGTGGAGGCCGAGAGCAGTGGGGGCGTGGCCGCCATCATGGCCGAACCCCTGCTGGGATGCGGCGGCCAAATCGTCCCGCCGCCAGGATATCTCTCGGCCGCATTCGAGCACGTGCGGGCGGCCGGAGGCCTGTGCATCGCGGACGAGGTGCAAGTGGGGTTCGGCCGCGTGGGATCGCACTTCTGGGCCTTTGAAACGCACGACGTGGTCCCCGACATCGTTACCCTCGGAAAGCCCATCGGTAACGGCTTCCCGCTCGCGGCGGTGATCACCACACGCAAGATCGCCGATGCCTTCGCCAACGGCATGGAGTACTTCAACACCTTCGGCGGCAACCCGGTGGCCTGCGCTGTCGGTAACGCCGTGTTGGACGTCATCGAGGACGAGAACCTGCAGGCGAACGCCCTGGAGGTCGGTAACCGGCTGCTCGAAGGCCTGGGCGAGATCGCCACGCGGCATCCGATCGTGGGCAACGTTCGCGGCGTCGGCCTCTACATCGGCGCCGAGATGGTGCGTAACTCCAATCGCCTCGAGCCCGCGGCTGCCGAGGCGAGCTACGTGATCAACCGCATGCGCGACCACGGCATCCTGATCAGCACCGACGGTCCGCTACACAATGTGCTCAAGCTCAAGCCACCTCTGTGCTTCGGCCTCGCCGACGCGGAGCGTTTTCTGCACACCCTGGATCAGGTTCTCGGCGAAGATTTCGTTTCTTGATAACAGACATTTGTCTGGTATAGTGAGGCGGCAAATCCACGAGTGGGCGCCCCTGGCGCCGCCGCCCGCGAATATGCAAACTAGGCTGCGGCCCAGGATGGCTCCCCTCCGCCGACGGCCGCGTCCGTTCTCAGAAGACCCGCCCGCCCACTACTTTCCTAGGCTTCTGGAGGCCAGCACATGTCAAATCAAGGCCGTTTCACCTGGTACGAACTGATGTCGACCGATCCTAAGGCGGCATTGGACTTCTACGCGGGCCTCACCGGCTGGAGTCATCAAGGATTCGACGGACCTCCGCCCGAGGGAATGCCGCCCATCGAATACAACATGTGGATGCAGGGCGAGGAGCCCATGGCCGGATGTCTGCAACTGCCGGCCGAAGCGCAGGAACAGGGAGCGCCGAGCCACTGGGTCGGCTATGTCCACTGTGATGACCTGGACGCCACGAAGGCGCGGGCGATCGAACTCGGGGCAACGGAACTCATCACACTGAACATGCCGGACGTCGGCAGGTTCTCGATGATGCACGACCCGCAGCATGCGACCATCGCCTTCTTTCAACCGACCAACGAGCCCGGTCCAGAGCAAGAGCCCATGCCGGGTCGCTTCACTTGGCATGAGCTGATGGCGGCCGACTACGAGGCCGCATGGGGCTTCTACTCGGAGTTGTTCGGCTGGGAGATCATCGACGACATGGACATGGGCGAAGCCGGGATATATCGCCTCTTCGGCCGCAACGGGCGGATGATGGGGGGCATGTACAACAAGCCCCCCGAGGCGCCGGTGAGCTGCTGGGCGTACTACGTCAGCGTACCCAACGTCGACGAGGCCGCCACAGCAATCACGGCAACCGGCGGGAACATCGTGTACGGGCCCGTCCAGGTCCCTGGCCCTAGTGGTGATCGGATCGTGATGGCAACAGATCCGCAGGGCGCCATGTTCGCACTGCACACGGTCGGCGGAGGAGCTGCCGAAGCCTGATCAGCTACGTCTGAGCATCGAAGGCGGGATCGTCGTGGCGATCCCGCCTTTGCCGTGCCATGACGGCCTGAGCCTCCCTCGCGTGGGCATCTCGGCTGCCACCAGGCCACCGGGCTTGTCCACATCGCCGCCTTCGCCTATATCGGTAACAATCTTATTTAAATTGAAACCAACCGCACACGATCATGCCCAAGAACACGCTCGGCGATCTCGAACTGCTGGTCCTCCTGGCCATTCTGCGGTGTGACGAAGAGGCCTACGGCGTGAACATCACCGAGGCCATTCGTGATCGCACCGGTCGCAAGCTGGCACGCGCAGCGGTCTACGTGACCCTCCAGCGTCTGCAGAAGCAGGGATTGGTCGGCTCCGAATTCGGCGAACCGCTGCCGGAACGGGGAGGCAAGGCTCGACGCTACTATTGCGTCCTGGAGCCCGGCATGGAACTGCTGCGACGCACGCAGGGCGCGTACGAGCGCATGTGGGACGGGCTCGGACTGCGCGCGGGGTCATCGTGAGTGCCTTGATCCGTGTCGCGATCAGCCTGGTGCGCGCAGCAGCTCCGCGTGAACTCGGGGACGAACTGGAAGGGGATCTCCGCGAGCTTTACGAGCGTCGCCGTTGCCGCCAGGGCAGGATTCGCGGAACCCTGTGGCTCTTGCTCACGAGCGTCGGCATGGCTGCTTCGTTTGTGTGGTCGCGCACCCCCTTTGCCCACCCTTCTTCTTTCCTTACACCTCCCCTTCCGGCGGCCCGCCGGGGAGTTCCCGTATCGATCACCGATTTCAAGCTTGCTGTGCGACTGCTAGTGAAGCAGCCCGTGCTATCTGCCACCGCCATCGTCGCCCTTGGGGTGGCCATGGTCCTGGCGACTACGGGCTTCACGTTCATCAACGCCACCATGTTCGCGGAATTGCCGTTCCCGGATGGTGATCGCTTCGTCTATGTGGACGCCGTCGACAGCGAGACTGGTCAGCGCACCAACATCCCACAACCCGTCCTGGACGCATGGAGCCGAGAAGCCACCACACTGCGCGGTCTGGGGGTCTTTGGACATGTCGCGGGCAATCTCGAACTCCGCAACGCAACGCCGGTGGCGATCCAGATTGCCCACGACAGCCGCATCCTCGTGCGTTCGCTCCAGACGCTCGAACAGGTGGGCTGGGAGTCGCGAGCCCTGTTGCGGAGTGTGAGTCTCGCTCTCGCGGCGCTCGGTTTGATGGCGCTCGCGCTGTCGGTGGCCGGCATCTACGCGATCATGGCGTTCTCTGTGCAACAGCGCACGCGCGAGATCGGCGTACGGGTGGCCCTGGGCGCTGACCCCGGCGACATCCTGCGCGGAGTACTCGGTTTGACTTCGCTGCGGCTTCTCAGTGGCGCCGCGCTCGGAGCCGGGATGGCAGTGGTTTTGGCGAAGGTCACGGTGGTCCTGGCCTAGTCGCGGCCTGTCAGGATTTCCGCACCGTCAGCCGTGACCACGATCGTGTGCTCGAACTGGGCGGCCAGTCCACCGGCGGCCGTACACAGAGTCCAGCCGTCGTCGGCCTCGATAGCGCGGTCGGAGTTCGTCGACAGAAACGGCTCGATCGTTAGCACCTGGCCGGCGGCAAAGCGGCGACGGTCTGCGGGCTCGTAGTAGTTCAGCACCGCGCGCGGTTCCTCGTGGAGGCCACCGCCGACCCCGTGGCCACAGAGGTTGCGCACGATGTGAAAGCCGCGCGCGTCAGCCACCTTCTGGACGGCGCGACCGACGCCGTTGAGGAGTTCACCGGGGCGCACCGTGGCGAGTGCGGCGCTCAAGGCTTCGTCGGTAGCCGCGAGCAGCGCGCGCGCCGCCTCGCTCACCTCGCCCACCGGATACGACGCCCCCGAATCGGCGTAGTAGCCATCCTTCTCGGCGGAGACGTCCAGGTTCACCAGGTCCCCGGCCTGCACCTCTCGTGCGCCAGGAATGCCGTGGGCAGCCTCGTCATTAACGCTGATGCAGGTCGCACCCGGGAAGCCGTACACGGTCTCCGGCGCCGACCTGGCGCCACGCGACGTAAGGGCGGCGCGGCCGATCGCGTCGAGTTCTGCCGTGGTCACGCCGACGGCGAGGCCGCCCGCCATCGCTTCGATGGCATAGGCCACGGCGCGCCCGGCCTCGCGCACGCCGCGCAGTTCCTCGCTGTCCGGCAAAGTGACGACCATGCGTTCCTCATTCCTGCTGCCGACCGACTCAGAGCTCGGGCCCCCGAACAATCCTGCGAACCCGGTGAGAGGCTGCTACGAGGCCTCCATCCACAACCTCAAGGGCACGGACGCCGTGGCGCCGTTGGCCTCGAACGTAACCTGGAAGCTGCCCACCGTAGCCGTCGGCGGGAAACGTCGGCCGCCGAAGCTCCGGCCCTCGCCGTCGATCGCCAGATCCCAGAGGATCATGTTGTGGCCGCCGATACCCTCGCCCGTGAGCGTGCGCACGACCTCGCCCTCGGCGTTCTCAATCTTCACCTGGTACTCGCCGGCCTCGGCCAACCAGATATGGAAGGCTGCGCTCGGTCGGGCACCGAAGAAGCCGAAGCGTCCGCGACGCACCAGCACGTCGTCGGGATCGAAGACATGCAGTTGCTCGCCCTGGACCTCCTCGCTCAGTTGCTGGATCGGGCGCACGTCGAGCGCGTACACGCCACGGCCATGTGTTGCGGCCAACAGGACGTCTTTTTCGGGGTGGATCACGATGTCGTGTACGAAGGTGTTCGGCATGCCATGCGACAGCGCCTCCCAGTTCGCCCCGCCATCGATCGACACGTAGGCGCCGAGATCGGTGCCCGCGTACATCACGTTCGGGTTCTTCGGGTCCTCTTTGACGACATTGATCGGCCCGCTCGGAATGTTGGCCGCCAGATCCTTCCATGTGATACCGCGATCCGTCGACTTCCACAGATACGGGCGGAAGTCATCCTCACGCTTGCCATTCTGCGCCGCGTACACGGTGTCCGGATCCCAGCGTGAGGCCACGAGTTCGGAGATGAACTTGCCCTGCGGCAGCTCGCCGGTGATCTCGGCCCAGCCGGCGCCACTGGCATCGGTCGTCCAGACACGACCGTCGTCGGTGCCGACATACAGGAGGCCGAACTCGAATGGCGACTCCGAGATCGAGTAGATCGTCTGGTACTGAATGTCACCGATCTTGTCGATGTCGTTGTAGGTGAGGTCGTCGCTCATGATCTCCCAGTTGTCGCCCCGGTTCATCGAACGGAACAACTTGTTCAGCCCGAGATAGATCACGCGCGGGTTGTGTGGCGAGATGATGAAGGGCGCGAGCCATTGCCCGCGGTAGGGAGGTTCGCCGTCAGGCGCTTCCGGCACCAGAGTGATCTCTTCGTCCGCGGCCAGATCGGCGCGCAGGAAGCTGCCGTAGAAACGCGCGGCGTACACGATGTTGGGATCGGTGGGATCAACGACATGATTGTTGCCTTCGAAGCCAGGGGCCCCTTCCCATTCGACCGCCGGGATGTTGTGACGGCCGCGGCTGAGGTCGACCCTGCCACGGCGGCTACCGTGGTCCTGGATCGATCCATAGGCCCACATTTCATCGCCCATGTCGTGAGCGACGTTGAAGAACTGCACCAGCGGCAGATTGTCGTAGAAGGTGCGCCAGTTCTCGCCGCCGTCGTACGAAATCGCGAGTCCGCCGTCGTTGACGTTGGCCAAGTAGTCAGAGTTGTCCGGATCGATCCACAGGCCGTGATGGTCTCCGTGCATGCCGCTGAGAGGCCGGAAGGTCTTGCCGCCATCCTCGGAGACGTTGAGCGCAAGACCCATCACGTAGATCTTGTTCTCATCGTTCGGGTCCACCCGCAACTGCCCGAACACCCACCCGTAGGTGCCACCCAGGCGGAGCATGTAGTCGTTGTACTCCGACGTGCGCTCCCAGCTCTCGCCGCCGTCTGCGGACCGATACACCGTCGCCCCACGAATCACCGGCCCCGCCGGACGCCCGTACGCATCGGTGTCTCCTTCGTCGGGCTCACGAGCGGTCTCGTAGCTATCGATGAACGCGTACACCACGTCGGGGTTGGAGCGCGCAACATCGAGGCCGATGCGGCCGCGGAACTTCGCCTCGGGCAGTCCGACCTCGAGTTCGCGCCAGGTGGCGCCCCCGTCGGTGGTCTTGTAGATCGCGGAGCCATCGTAGTCACTACCGTTGCGCGGGTCGTTCCACTTCTCGCGCACCCGCTGCCAGGTCGCGATGTAGAGCGTGTCGGGGTCGGTCGGGTGCATGACCAGGTCGATGGCCCCCGTGCGCTCGTCGCGGTAGAAGATCTTCTCCCAAGTCTCACCGCCATCGGAGGTCTTGTAGATGCCGCGATCAGGGTTCTCGGTCCACTCATGGCCGGAGGCCGCGACGTAGACAATGTCCGGATTGGTGGGGTGAATCTCGATGCGCGGAATCGTGTGGGTGTCCCCCAGGCCCATATGCTCCCAGCTGTCCCCGCCGTCGGTCGACTTGTAGACACCCGCGCCCGCCATGGACGAGCGGAAAATGTTGGCCTCGCCGGTGCCCACCCAGACGATGTTTTGGTCTGACGGTGCGAGGGTCACGTCGCCGACCGCAGTCGAGGCGGCCTGCTCGAAGATCGGTTCCCAGCTCACTCCCTCGTTCCTGCTGCGCCACACACCACCGGAGGCGCCGGCCACGTAGATCGTGTAATTGTCCCCCTTGGGCGTCACCACATCGACATCCGTCATGCGGCCCGAGATGTTCGTCGGTCCCACGAACTGCCACGGGAGGTTGCGGAAACGCGACTCACTGGCATTCGCCGTGTGATCCGCATACCAACTCAAGCGCTCCGCGGCCGGAGTCTGCTCGCTCTCCTCCTGGGCGCCAAGTGGCCCCCCGGCCGCGAGCAGCAGAACCACGGCCAAAACCAGACTGAGAACAGGTCGCACGCGGCTGCGCATCGGGGGCCTCCGAAGACAAAACGGACAGACTTGAGGGATTTCCGCAGGTTAGTGAGCAAGAGGCACGGCGTCAACGCACCGCCACCCGTCAACCGGCTAGCCCGTTGCGCTGTGGGCCAGAACGTCCGCGGCTACCGGCCGCAGAGCATCGACGTAGTGTCGCGAGTCGTAGTGCCCGACATCATCGAGCGCACGGAACGCAATCTGTCCACCGCGGCGTTGCATTCGCTCCACGGCCCACTCCACGGCGGTGAAGGGGATGAGCTCGTCGGCACGACTGTTCACGACCCACAACGGGAACCGCGCCAGCTCCTGGCGCCAGGCTGCGACACCACGCGCGGTGAGTTCCGTGAACTGGGCCAAACCCGGATCGTCGGGATCGGCCGGGTACAGTACCGGCACCGCGGCCACCGCAATACCGGCGGCGAAACGATCTGGATACCGAGATGCCAGGTACCAGGTGCCCATGCCACCGAGGCTGTAGCCTGCCAGGACCACATGATCGGCGGCCACCCCGAGTTCTGCGATTAGCTGTCGGCGCAGCGCCAGAATCGCCGCCTCGCTGCGCGGGTGGTGCCAGGTTCTTTCGGGGCAGTTCGGCGCCACCAAAACAGCGTCTTGCCCCCTGAATACGGGCTCGAGAAAGGCCCGCATGAAATCGCGCCCGTGGCGAGGCGACATGTCACCTTGCCACCCATAGTGTAGGCCGATGACCAACGGGAGCGCCCGCTCATCACCCGACAGGCGCGGCTGGATCTGCGCATAGCGCAGATCGGAACCCTCATCGAATGACAAGGAGTGGTCGCTCATCGTGGCCCGTTCGCTCATCCCGGCAGTCTGCCACGCGCTCCGCCACCGCCACACTCACTCGTAGCGGAGAGCCTCGATGGGGTCGAGCTGAGAGGCTCGCGTTGCCGGATAGATACCGGACACCAGCCCGGCGGCCATCGACACGCTCGTCGACAACAGGATCGACGAAGCGGTAACTACCGTTTCCCACCCGGCCGAGGCCGCCACAACTCTGGCGATGACCACTCCCATCGCGACGCCGGCGAGGCCGCCGATCAAGCTGATGGCAAACGCCTCGATCATGAATTGGTTGCGGATCTCCCGACGGCGAGCGCCAACGGCGCGACGAATTCCGATCTCACGGGTTCGCTCCAGCACCGTCGCCAGCATGATGTTGGTGATGCCAATGCCGCCGACCAGCAGCGAGATGCCCGCGATACATCCCATCACGATATTGAACAGCCTCTGCGTGGCGCGGCTCTGGTCGAGCAGCGCCTCCGGTACCACCAACTCGAAATCGTCTTCGCCGCCATGGATACGTTCGAGCAAGCGCCGGATGGCCACGGCGCTCGCTTGCGCGGACCGATCGGATTCGAGCTGCACGACGATCTCGTCCACCGGCGCTCGCAGTGGCGGCCGGTCAAACTTGCGGATCGCGGTCGTCACCGGAACGTAGATCTCGGTCGCCGTGGTGCCGATATCGACGCCCTGGAACTGGCCGCCACCTCCCAGGTCTTCGAGCACACCGACGACTTCGAACCAGACATCGTTGATCTTGAGCTGCCCGCCAAGGGCCGCGGCAACGCCGAACAGATCGCGCCGCACGCCGGCGCCGATCACGGCTACCTGTGCATGGCGATCCTCATCGAGCCGATCGATGAAACGTCCCTCAGCAACCCCTAGGTCCGATAGCTCGCGCTGACGCCAGGACACGCCGAGAACGCTGGCCGCGGTACGGCCACCGACCGACATGATCTTGTAGCTGTCGATCTCCACTCGCGGCACGACCAATTCAACGCCCGGGATGCCATCGCTGATGACGTTGGCGTCGCGTAACGACACGCCCAACGAGTTGCGGCGAATCTCGTTGAGCTCGTCCTCGCTCAGATCCACATCACGCACGAGCACGTTGCGCAGACCCATCCGGTCGATCAGCTCCATCGCCTGCCGCTCGGCGCCGGCACCGATCGACAGCATGGCAATCACCGCACCGACCCCGAAGATCATGCCGAGCATGGTCAGCAGTGAGCGCAGCTTGTGCGCGGCGAGGTTGTTCAAGGCGCTGACGAACGATTCTCGGAGATTCATCTAGCCGCCCGTGGGACCGGTCGGTGCCGTGGGCGACTCCGACGATTCGGGTTCGGCTTGCGTGCGCGTCGGGTCCTGCAGCGCCACGACATCGCCGGCCTCGAGCCCGGCCTCGATTACAACCCGCCCTAACGCCACCGGCCCGAGCGTCACTGGCACCCGCGCATATTCGCGCCGCGCCTTGCGATATACGTACGGATTGGCTTCGTCGTCGCGGAACACAGCCTCTCGCGGCACCGCGATCACGTCGTCGAGATCCTGCACCAGAAGGGTTGCCCGCACGCGCTGCCCGGGCTTCATCCGTGTGGGGTCGGTAACCGCGAGCGCCAAGTCGATGTCGAAGTACTGTACCGGCGACCAACGATTGCGCCGTTTGGCCACCGCTGCGACACGTCTTACCTCGGCGTCGAACTCCTCCCCCGGATGGGCCTCGAGCGCCACGCTGGCAACCACGCCAGGTGCCACGCCACCCGCGTCCGCCTCGAGCACGAAGACCTGCGCCTTCATCAAGTCGAGTTGCGGGATCTCGGCGATTGCGCGGCCGCCCCATGCCATCGTGCCCACCTGCGCCGCCTCGCCGCGATTGCGTCGCAGGACGAAGATGCCTGCATGCGGCGCCCTCACCTCGAGTTCGCGCAGCCCCGCCTGTGCCTTTTCGATGGTCAACTGGGCCTGCCGCCCCTGCAACGAAAGCAGGTCGAGCTCGACTTGTCCTTGTTCGGCGCTGAGCTCACGTGCGCTGCTGGCGTGGTCCTTGCGCTGCGTAGCCAGGGTCGCGTCGATCTGCGATTCGAGGATCTCGGTACGCGAGTAGATCTCCTCGTCGGTGGTCTGGAATTGTCGCGAGTGATCCAGCTGCAGGTCGGCGAGCTGCTCATCACGTTCGAGGTTCTCCAGGATGGTGGTTTGTTGAATGTTCCTCTGCTCGACCTGACTCAGCGTCTTGTCTCGCTCGGATTCACCGTCGTACAGCTCGCGCTCCATATCGGTCGGATCGAAGCGAATTACTACCTCTCCCGCCTCCACCTCCGAGCCGTCACGGGCAAGCCAGGCGATCTTCATCGGACCGCTCTCGCTGACCGGGGGGCCTATGGGGGTGGCGTTTTCGGCTACGAGAATTCCCTCCGCGTCAACGCGGTGTACGAAGCGACCGCGTTCGGCACGAAACGTCGGAACCGTGTCGGCGCCTCGCAGGGCTCCCGCAAGACTCGTCGCCACGATCAACGCCACGACGACGAGGGCACCGCCCGACAACAACGCGACGCGGGCACGACTCATGCGTTGGGGTCTCGTTCGGCAATCTGGTCGCCGGCCCGCAACCCGGACAACACTTGGACCTCCGCGGCATTGCGCTGCCCCAGTTCCACGAGTACGCGCTCGTGCCCGAGAAGCGTCCTGCGGTACACGACCGGCCCCGACTCGGCCGGAAAGACGGCGTGCACGGGCACCACCAACACTCCCTCGAGGCGTTCCGTTTCGATCGTGCCCCGGAATCGCATACCCGGCCGCATGCGCTCCTCATCGGTCTCTGCCAATGCAAGGTCGAGTCGTACGACCTTGATCGGGTTGCGCGAGAACGACTTGCGCTGGACCGTGCGCCAAATCGACTCGATACTTGCCTGGTACAGCACATCTGGATGCGCGTCCAGGCGAATCGACACCGACTGTCCCTCGACGATGCGGCCGGCGTCAGATTCGTCGACCTCGCCCTGCGCCATCATGGCGGTGAGATCCGGCAGTTCGATGATGCGTTCGAGGCGCCAGACCTGGTCGCCCACCTTCTTCTTCTCCCCGCGCCAGTTCGTCGTATAGATGACGGTGCCCGCGCGCGGCGCCAGCACCGTCATGCGCCCGATCGATTCCTCTGTGCGGCTCACGAGACGCTCCGCACGATCGCGCTGCGCGACCAAGGCCGACCGCTGCGCCACGCCGGCCGCACGGGCCGCCTCGAGTTGCCCCTCCAGACTATCTACCTCGAGCCTGGCCAGTTCGACATCCAGTCCGGCGAGTTCGGCGTCATTGGCCGACCGCAGATCCTCGGGCACCTCGTCCTTGAGCCGGGCGCGCCGTGCTTCCGCTTCCGCTTCCGCCAGCTGCAATTCCAACCCCATGAGCTGTTGCCGCAGCTCGACGTCGAGCTTCTCGATGTTCTTGGCCGCTTGTTCGGCATCGGTCTGCAATTGCAGCAACTGGCGGTCGAGCTGCGAGGCATCGAAGGCGACCAGCGGCGCGTCCTTGTCGACCTCGCTCCCCTCGGGAGCCATGAAGCGAATCTGGAAGTCCCACAGGCCGACTCCTTGTGGCGGGGTGAGAACGCTGGCGTCGCGCGAGGCCAATGTCCCTTCCACCTCCACGCCGACTACCAGGTCGTCCGTGGAGACGTCGATCCAGCTGACCTCGGAATCATCGCCGAAGGCACTGGTAAGCCCCCAACCGATCGCCAGGAGCGCCGCCAGCACGCCGGCGCCGAGCCGAAGGGGCATCGCGCCACGGGCACCGGCACCGCCTCCCGAACCGCTCATCGGGCCAACCCCACCATCGTTCCCTGCTCCGGGCCGTCGCGAAGTACACACGCGCGGGCGTTGCACGGCCCGAGCTCGACCGGCTGCCGTGAGCCGTCCGCAAGCACCACCGCTACAACGCGGTCCGTGAAGTCCAACGCTCGCCGCGGCACGAGAAGAACGTCATCACGAACGGCTGTCTCGACCTCGACCCGGACGGACATGCCTGGCTGCATGACCTCTTGATCGGCCTCATCGAGGTCGATGTGGGCGAGGAAATGCCGTTGCTCGGAACGCTGCCCGGCTTCGTGAGCCACCGGACTGATCTCGCGCACCACGCCTCGATAACGTCGCTCCGGATAGGCATCGAGCGTGCAAATGACCACCATGCCCAAGGTGATCTTGCCGTCATCGACGTCCGAGAGGCGCGCCTCGACCGCCATCGCGCGCAGATCCGGAATCTCCATCACGGTTGCGCCCACCCATATGGTGTCTCCCACCTGGAACTTCCGGTCTTCACGGCGATTCTCGACGGCAACCGCCATACCGGATTGCGGTGCCCGCAGAACCATGGTTTCGATCGCCTGGCGCGCCTCCGCCACCTCACGCTCGCTCTTGCGCAGGTCCACGCGAAGCACCTCGAGCTCGGCCTCGGCAGCTTCCGCGTGACCTTCCAGTTCAGCGAGCGCCTTGTCGTGTTGCACTTGTGCCTGCCGCAAGGCCAACTGGGCCTCTTCATACGTCTTGCGATCGACCACGTCGGCGGGTATCTCCGCCGCGATCTGTGCCTGGCGCAGCGCAATACGACCGCTCTCGTAGCTGAACTGCTTCTCGGCGAGCTGCCCATCGATCTCGGCGCGCTTGCTAGCAAGATCGTTCAGAGCCTGTTGCTGTGCCGTAATCGCGTTTTCGATTTCGCTCGCGATCTGAGCCGTGTCGAGCTCGACCAGCCGATCGCCCTCGAGCACGCGCGTTCCGTCTTCGACCATCCAACGGAGCGTCGTCTCCCACTCGGGCATGCGCGGGATGATGATCTTGTCGCTGTCGCGCGCGGTCAACGTGCCGCTCAGCAACAGCGTCTGACGAAAATCGCCACGATGAATCTCGCTTACCTGTGCTGTCGACTCGGCACCCCGACCAGGATCAGCGCCAACCGTGGGCTCACCTACGCACGCGCCCACCATGCCGCCCATCAGCAGAAGTGCGAGTGCAGGCCGAAGCCGCCGTGTGGCGACGGAGTTAATTCCGATCATGGCAGCTCGACAAGGCTCCGAATCCGTCGGGGAACGGTATTGGACATTCTCTCTCATGGGACTTGCCCGATGCACTCTCGCGGACCTAATCCTCCGCGCAATCCTGTCTCTCTCTCCCTAGAAATCCCCGAGCAGGCGAATTGCCGAAGTCAATGGGAACTTCTTTCGTAATTCACCGTATGAATAATTCGATTGTAAAGTTCGGTCCTGTGGGCCTGAAGATACGGGAGTCACGATGCCCGGGAAGTTTCTTGCTGAATTCGAACTCTATGTGATGCTCGCGGTGGCGCGCCTAGGCGACGACGCCTACGGCGCAGCCATCCGTGACGAGATCGAGGGGCGCGTGAACCGGCCCGTCTCGATCGGAGCCCTGTACGCCACCCTTCATCGGCTCGGCAGCAAGCGCCTCCTACGCTTCGAGGAGGAATCTGAAAGCGGCAGGTCGGGCCGCGCCCGTAAGTACGTTCACCTGACGGCGGACGGCCGCGAGGCGCTCGATCACTCCACCGCGATGCTGCATCGAATGATGGACGGCGTCGCGCCGGCGGTCGGGGGGCGGCGATGAATACTCTCGGAACACCACGGTTGTGGACCGCCCTGCTGCGATTGACCCTTCATCCGGATGATCGCCGCTTTGCACTATCGGATCTCGAAGACGGATTCGAAAGCCGCGTCGGCGAGACTGATCGGCGGAGCGCGTCTCGCTGGTATCGGCGCCAAGTGGTGCGGTCGATCGCTCCGGCTCTGGGCAGCCGGTGGTCGCGTCGTCCGCGACTGATCTCCCTCGCTCTCGAAGACCTGCGCTTCGCTGTGCGGTCGCTGGCAAAGACTCCCATCGTGGTCCTCGTCGTCGTGACCTCCCTGGCGGTCGGCATCGGCGCTACGACCGCAGTGTTCTCGGCGGCCAACGCGTTCCTCCTGCGCCCGGCCAGCGCTGCCATCGCGGAACCCGATCGGCTGGTAACCATGTTCACCAGCGACAACTCCGGCGGGCTGTATGGCCGCAATTCGGTGCTCGACGCGCAGGAGGTGGCCGCGACGACCGAAGCCTTCTCCGGACTGGCCACGCACCGGATCGGAATCGTCGAAATCGAGGGCCGGGACTGGATCCGCAGCTCAATGATCGAAATCGTCAGCGGCAACTACTTCGATGTTCTCGGTGTGAACGTCGACCTGGGCCGCGGCTTCACCCCGCAAGAGACGAAGTTTGGCTCCGCGGAGCGGGTTGTCATTATCAGCGCGCGCCTCTGGAACGACCAGTTCGGTGGCGACCCAGCGGCGGTCGGCCAGGCTGTCATTCTCGACGGCGCCCCGTTCACGGTAATCGGTATTGCTCCCGCTGAACTGCGCAGCCGCTTCATGGCGTTCGAGGTCGACGCGTGGGTGCCAATTGGAATTCCCGGGGGTGTGTTCATCTCCAATGAGGCCGAGTGGGGCAATCGGGGCAACCGTGATCACGGCGTCGTGGCGCGCCTGGTACAGGATGCCTCCCGGGAGCAAGCGAGCGCACAGCTCGACGTGATCGCGGCGCGGCTCCACTCCGAGTATCCCGAGGACTGGGAGGATCAACGGTCCCAGGCGCGGAGCTTCACGATCCTGGACGAACGTGCCGCGCGGGTGCCCCCCGACACGGCCACGGCGTTGGCCGCCGTAAGCACCATCTTCGTGCTTGCCGCGGGGCTGCTGCTGGCAGTGGCATGCTTCAACGTGGCGGGCATCATGCTCGCCCGGGCTGATGCCCGGCGCCAGGAAATGGCGGTTCGCCTGGCGCTCGGTGCGCGCCGTCGACGAATCGCGGGCCTGCTGCTGATCGAGTCACTGATTCTCGCGGCGGCGGCCTGCGCGGCTGGAATCATGCTCGCGAGGCAGCTGGTAAACACGTTCAGTCAGGTGTCTCTGCCCATCGCCAACCTCGTCCTGCGATTCGATGTCGGGCTCGACGGTCGGGTGCTGGCGTTCGCACTGATGACGGCGGTACTGACCAGCGTGGCCTTCGGTATGGTGCCCGCATGGCGTGGCGCACGGCCCGACCTGGTGCCCGCCCTGAAAGGACTGCGGACAACGCGCACAGGCGCGCGTCGGCGCCTGAGCTTCCGCAGTGCGCTCGTTCTCGGCCAGGTGGCTGTGGCCTTGATCTTCGTTGTTGGTGCGGGCACGACGCTGCGCAGTTTCAACGAACTCGTATCAATGGACTGGGGGGTCAACGTAGAAGGGTTAGCCGTGATGACCAAGGACCTATCCGCCGAAACGCCCCTGTCCGAGCGCGCTGCTGAGTATGCCGGCGTGTTGCAGCAGGTCGCCGCCCGACCTGAGGTCGCGGATGTCCAGATCGGGTCCGCGGTCGAGGGGACGAGTTTCGCGTTCGACAACGGCGCCGACGTCGCACCGTTCGGCTACGAGCGCGCGCCCGGCGAATCCATGCGGGTCTCGGTGAACTCGGTCACGCCAGGCTACTTCGAGTTGCTCCAGATCAGGATGCTGGCAGGACGGACCTTCACGTCTGCCGATCACGAGGACGCCGACCGCGTAGCCATCGTGAACGAGTCCTTCGCACGACGTTTCTGGCCCCAGGAGTCAGCTCTGGGACGACAGTTCAAGGTCGGGCAGTTCGCCGAGGAAGGCGGCGACAGCATGCGCGCCGATGGCAACACCTACACCGTCATCGGCCTTGCTGCGGACGCCAAGTACCACGGTTTCGAAGGAACCGAAACCGAGTTCTTCTGGACAGCGCTATTGCAGGAGCCGCCTGCACGAGCGATGGTCGTGGCGCGTGCCCACGGAGGCGTGGAGGAGGCAATCCAGAGCCTTCGCGAGGCCATTCCGGCCGACGCGCGCGGCTTGATGATGATCCCGCCGGGCCGCCTGGTGGACCTGCGCGACTTCCAGTTCGCATTCCTGCAGGTGACGGCCCGCTTTCTGGCGGCGGCCGGCGCCTTCGGCCTGCTGCTCGCGACCATGGGCCTGTATGGAACCGTGGCGTACGCCGTGGCCCAACGGGCAAGAGAAATGGCGATCCGCCAGGCGATTGGTGCCCTGCCACAGCAGGTAATCAACCAGGTGTTCCGCAGCGGCCTTCGTCTTGCCCTGGCCGGCCTCGCGGTCGGAGCCTTGATCATCGTGCCGCTGGCTGCGCTGCTACGCGCCGATCTGCACGGCGTGGCTCCGCTGGAACCCCTCGGACTTGCCGCCGGCTCCTTGATCGTGTTCCTGGCAACGGCGGCGGCCAGCTACATCCCGGCACTGCGCATAACCCGCGTTGCCCCGGTCGAATCTCTACGGGCTGATTGAGGCGGCCCAACAGGCCAACCTCGATGGGTCATAGCCAGCGGCGAACCTTGGCTCGGTAGTTCTGATAGTCGTCGCCGAACCTTTCAACGAGCATCTGTTCTTCGAGAGCGATGAACTGCGACGAGATGATCCAGTGAAACCCTACCAGCGGCAGAAACGCCGTCAGGTTGCCGAACCAGACGGCGGCGCCAACGAGGGCGAGCACCATCGACATGTAGATCGGATTCCTACTCCAGCGATACGGACCGTGAATTATCAGCGCCTCGGAGATCTCGCCAGGCTTGATGCTGGTGCCGCGCCGACGGAACAACCCGGCGCAATAGAAAATCATCAACAGGCCGATCCCGAACAGCGCAACTCCGACGCTCTTCCATGGGGCAACGATCAACATGGGGCCGGGGAGCAAGCGCCACAACGCGAACTGCAGCCCGAGCGTGAAGAGCGCCCAGACGGGCGGGAACAGCGGCGGTCGACGTGGTGACTTGGCTTCGCTCACATCCGACTCCGGCCTGACGCGGCTTCAGCTGTTAGCGCCTCGCGGCGGAGGAAGCGTCCTGCGCGATGAGCGCCTCCTCGTCGATGAAGACGAACTCGGACGACACCACCGAGAGGAACCCGGCAATCGGCAGAATCCCGGTCAATGTCCCGAACCACAGGGCGCTGCCGACAAGACACGTCAGCATGGCCAGACAAATCGGACTCCTGGTCCAGCAGTGGATGGGCGGCGCGTCGTCAGAGGCGTGGAGCGAACTGTAGCCCAGAGCAACGGCGCCAGCGATCAGCAGGGCCAACCCCAGCCAGGTCGTGGACACGCCCAGCGCGATCATGGGGCCCGGCAACAGGGTCCACAGGATCCACTGCTGTACCAACGCGACCGCGAACCATGCGGTCGGAATAACTGACTGACGGGGGGCTTCGTTCACTATCCAAACTCCGAGGGGCTGCCGAAGAGACCACCTTAACCGTTTCTTCATATTCTTAACAAGGCCTTAACCGTTCGAAATGGGCTTGTCGCTGTCATGCGGTGGCCTCCAACGGCCAGTTCGGCCCTCGCTACGGCGCACCGCGGGGTCTAACATCGATACCTTCACGACCACTCCCAACGTTGAGGGCACGATGCGCACGGGAACCTCGCTGCTCGCCACGCTCTTCGTCCTGATCAGCTCACCACTGCACGCCCAGGACGCCTCGCTGGTCGCCTCCGGCACGGGTACGGTGCGACTGCCCCCCGACCGCGCCACCTTGTCCGTGGCCATCGAAAGCCGCGCCCCAGAGGCGAGCGACGCCGGCACGCGCAACGCCGAGATTGTCGGCCGCGTGCGCAGCGCCCTGAGCAGCGAAGGAATCGGTCCGGATGAGGTCACCACGGCGCACTACAACGTCAGGGCTGAGTGGCGTCGCCAGGATGGCGAGAGAGTGCGCGACGGTTACGTCGCCGAGACCATGTTGAGCATCGCCCTGGATGAAATCAACGCCACCGGCACAGCCATCGATGCCGCTCTCGCGGCTGGCGCCAATCGCGTTGATGGTGTGCGCTTCAGTTCCAGCCGCGCCGAGGAGGCGCGGCGCGAGGCTATCGCCAGCGCTGTACAGGACGCCATGGGCACGGCGGCTGCGATGGCAGCCGCTGCGGGCGGCAGACTCGGTGGCCTGATCGAGCTCACCACCGAAGGCGCAACTCGACCGTTGGCACCGATGCGCGCCCTGCGCGCAGAGGTCGCCTACGCCGATGCTCCCACCGAGATTACGCCAGGCGACCTGACGGTGATCGCCCAAGTCGTCGGGCGCTGGCGCTACGAAGGAAGCTAGCAGCACCCGCCGCGCGGGTAGCCGCTGCGCGCTTCACGTCTTCGGCCGTAACCTCAGTCCGCCCGCAGTGCCTCTGTCGGATCGACTCTCGCTGCACGCCTCGCCGGCAGCAGACTGGCCAGAATCGCCGCTCCCACCAGGAGCCCGGTCACTCCCATCAGGACAATGGGTTCGAGCGCGCTGACTCCGTACACGAGCCCGGCCAACAGTCGTGTAACGACGACCGCCAGGCCGGTACCGATAACCACGCCGGCTAGGGTCAGTTTCGCACCAGAGGTCACGACATCACGAACGACATCCCGAGGGGTAGCCCCGAGGGCGAGTCGCACGCCCATTTCCCGCGTGCGCTGTGCAACAGAGTGCGCGATTACCGCGTAGACGCCGAACACCGCGAGCACCAAGGCCAGCCCGCCGAACATACCGAACGACTGTCCCATCGCGCGCTCGCCCCAGGCGTTGAAGGCGCGACGCTCGGTCATGGTGAGGATGTCGTAGGGTGCCTGGCTCGAGTCGACGGCAGCAACCGCCGTCCTGACAGAATCGACCAGCTCGGCCGGGGCGCCGCGGCCACGCACGAGAAGCGCCATCGACCGCCAAGCGATCGGTGGATAAGGGAAGTGGACCTGCAGGCGAGCCGACAGGGTGTCCTCGCCGAACTCCTCGTACTGCAAGTCAGGCACCACGCCGATGATCTCGTATTCGCTGCCAGTGGCAACGAAGCGCACCTGTTCGCCCACCGCGGACCGGCTCGGCCACAAGCGCTGAGCGAGTGACGTGCCGACGATGACAACCTTGCGATCGCCGTCGCTCGATTCGACCGTGTTGAAATCGCGCCCTTCGACGAAGTTGACGCCGATGGTATCGAAGAAGCCGGCGGTGGAAGGCACGGCCGTGGCATAAAGAGGTTCGTCGTCGCTCAGCTGGCCTCCGACGGGAACCAGCGCGATGTCGGCGCCGCCATCGTCCGCCGGGATAGCGCCTGTGGCCGCGGCCGCCTCGACGCCGGGCAACGCGGTGAGTCGCTGCCTGAGCTGTTCGAAGTAGGTGGCGCGCGCCTGCGCGTCGTCGTATTGATCTCCCGAGAGTCCTACCCGCAGCGACAACAGGCGCCTGTGATCGAATCCAGGGTCGGCGCTCTGCACGTCCAGAAAGCTGCGAACCATCAGCGTCGCACCTACCAGAAGCACGACCGCGAGTGCTACCTGCGCCACGACGAGGGCCGACCGCACGGAGCGTCGCCCTGCCACGGTCCCACGTCCCGCGTCCCGCAGTCCGGAGCTCATCTCGTTGCCGGTCACCCGCAACGCTGGGAGAATCCCGAACAACAGCGCCGTTCCCACGGCAATCCCCACCGCGTACATCAGAGCGCTGCCGTCGAGAGCGATATCGACCCAGTAGGCGGGCACCAGCGGGATGGTGCCGAGCAGAGCCTCTACCCAGATGTAGGCCACCCCGACTCCCACGAGACCTCCCGCCAGACCGAGCACGATGCTCTCGGTAAGAACCTGACGGAAAAGGCGCAGGCGACTACCGCCGAGCGCGGCGCGAACGACGAACTCGCGCTGCCGTTCCGGTGCCCGGGACAGTTGCAGATTGGCGACGTTGGCGCATGCCAGCAACAGGACCAGGCCGACGGCCGCGAACATCATGTACAGGAGCTGCTGCGTGTTCTCCCCCAGGAAGCCATAGCGAAACCACATGCCGCGCATGGTCCAGCCATCGTGGGTGTCGGGCCAGATCTCCGCTACCTCGGTCGCCAGCGTGCTCAGTTGTCTCTGTGCGGTCGCCAGGTCGACTCCGGGCGCCAGTTTGCCAACGGCGCGAACGTAGCGCCGCTGGTGATCCGAAGGGTCGCCGGGAGCGTGCGGCAGCCACAACTGCTGGGCGGTGGGGAAGCGAAACCCGTCCGGCATTACACCGATGATGCTGACCTCACGGTCATTGATCAGCAATGCCTCCCCGAGAATGTCCGGGTTACCACCGAACATCCGCTGCCAGACCCCATCGCTGATCAGCACGACGTCCTCGAGGCCATACTCCGTGCCATGCTCGGGTTCGAAGAGTCGTCCTAGTTGCGGCTCTACGCCGAGCGCCCTGAACAGACCCGGCGTCACCGAGGCCGTTGGCACCCGTTCAGGGAAGTCCTGCCCTGCGACGGTCACGCTGCGCTCGTCGAAGGCCCCGACATACTCGAACGCGCCGGAGGCCCCCACGCGTTCTAGATCAGCCCAGGTGACCCCGGCGTCGCCGTCGCCGCGGTCCGGGTTCCACGCGTCGATGAACACCAGCCGATCGCCACCCTCGAAGGGCAACGGTCGGTGGAGCATGCCGTAAACGATGCTGAAGTTCGCGGTGCTCGCACCGATCCCGATCCCGAGCGAGAGAATCGCAACCGCCGTCGCGACCGGATACCGGCGCAACATGCGGAGTCCATAGCGCATGTCCTGGAACAACGTCTCGACGAAACTGGAGCCGTCGCGCGCCGGAGCGGCGCCGCTCAAGATCTCTCGACCCGCGCGCACGACGAGGTCGGCATCTCCGAACTCGCGTCGGGCGGCTCGACGAGCATCGTTCTCGTCCATGCCGGTCGCGATGTTCGCGGTCGTCCGCATGTCGAGATGGAAACGAATCTCTTCCTGGACCTCGCGATCGATCACGTCGTGAGATGGCGTACCCGTGATGCGCCCGAACAGTCGCCGCAGCCAGTTCATCGCTCGCCTCCTCAGGCCGGATCCATCACCCGTGCTACGGCCCGGCTAAACCGGCTCCATCGCTCGGTTGCGGTCTCCAGGTGTTGCCGCCCGTCATCGGTCAGCGAGTAGAACTTCGCCCGCCGGTTGTTCTCGCTGCGACCCCATTCGGCCGCGATCCAGCCGCGCCGTTGCATCCTGTACAAGGCCGGATACATGGAGCCTTCGTCAACCGTCAGAACCGTGTCCGAACGGTCACGCAGCGCCTCGGTAATACCGAAGCCGTGCATCGCGCCCTCGTCCAAGGTGCGCAACACGAGCATCTCGAGTGCGCCGCGCAGTAGATCCCCGCGATCGGCATTGTCCTTCGTCTTCTTCATCAAAGCCTCTCCTTTGGTTGTCTAAGGGACCCTACTCGCCTTTCCTTAGACAGTCAAGGGAAACGGACAGCCTAAGACCAACCCTGGAACCGTTGCTGTCAGGCCGCCCGTACGGTCCCGGGCTTTGACGCGAAACCGAGACCGCGTCACACCCGTACTACAGTGTGCTGCCCGGATTCTCCGCTCAACCTTCAGCCCGGTGATCTCGCGTGGAAAACATGTTCCGAGACGTTCAGTACGCCCTCCGTGGTCTTCGCAACTCACCCGGGTTCACGGCGATTGCGGTGCTGACACTGGCGCTGGGGATCGGCGTGAACACGACCATCTTCAGCATGGTCAACGCGATCTTGTTGAAGCCCCTGCCGGTCCACAATCCGGGCGAGCTCGTCGACATCTATGGTCGCCCCTCGAACATGACGGCGGAGTTCGGCTCGACGTCGTGGCTCGACTATCAGTCGTACCGCGAGCAAAGCGAAACGCTCTCGGATATCACCGCCTACACGAACTTCTTCGCCAACTTCGCCCGCGAGGGTCGTTCGGAGCTGATCGTCGGTGAAATCGTATCGGGCAACTACTTCGACGTGCTCGGAGTGGCACCGCAGCTCGGCCGCACGTTTGCACCCGAAGAAGCCGCAACCCAGCTGACTCACCCTGTGGCGGTCCTCAGTCACGGATTCTGGCAGAGCCGCCTCGGAGCCGACCCGGGAGCTGTCGGACAGACCGTTCGACTCAACAGCACCGACTACACCGTGATCGGCGTCGCACCTGCCGATTTCCGCGGCATGATGCCGGCGGTGCGGGCGCAGATGTGGGTGCCGACCATGATGGTCGAGGATGTCGAGCCTCTCGGCAACCAACGCTGGACGGGCGGTAGCGGCGAGACGCGCCTCGAGAGGCGCGGGTCGCGCTGGCTGTGGATGCGCGGGCGGCGCGCACCGGGCGTAGAGACCCCACGCGTGCAGGCAGAACTCGAGGGTATCGCGACGCGGCTCGAATCCGAGTACACGGAGTCGAACGAGCTGGAAACCGTCCACGTGATGAACACGAGCGGCATTGTCATCAACCCTTCGTTCGACGGCGTCCTTTCATCGGCAGGCGCACTGTTGCTGGGCGTCGTCGCCATGGTCCTGTTGGTCGCCTGCGCCAACCTTGCGAACATGTTGCTGGCCCGTGCCGCGGTGCGGCAGCGCGAGATTGCAATTCGGCTGGCGATTGGCGCCGGTCGCGGGCGACTGCTTCGTCAGATGCTCACCGAGAGCCTGACCCTGGCGCTCGCCGGTGGCGTCGCGGGACTGGCCCTCGCCGCGGGGCTCATTCGCCTTATCGCGGCCTATCAACCACCGATGCCGATCGATATCGATGTCGACTTCGGACTCGACTGGCGCGTGCTCGCATTCACGCTGGCTGCCTCTGCCCTCACCGGTGTGGCCTTCGGCCTCGTACCAGCCATGCGCTCCTCGCGCCCCGACCTGGTACCGGCGCTGAAGTCCGATGGCACCAGCGACCCGCATCGCCGCCGTGGACTCACGCTCCGCGACGCGCTGGTGGTGGTACAGGTCTCGGTTTCGATCGTGCTCCTGGTCGCAGGAGCGCTCCTCGTTCGGAGCCTCAGCGCGGCGAGCCAGGTGGACCTGCGCTACGACGCGGAGCGCATCAGTTTCGTCGCGTTGGCGATGGAAATGAACGGCTATGACGGCGAGCGCAGCGAGGCATTCTTCAACGTGGCACGGTCGCGCCTCGACGCGCTACCGGGGGTCGAGGGCGTCGCCTTGGTTTCGCGCGTGCCGCTTTCGCTGAACGACAACAACTGGGGCGTCTTCATCGACGGCCACCAGAGCTCGTCGGCCGACGCTCCCTACATGATCGGCGGCGCGTCGGTCGATGAACGCTACTTCTCGGCGATGGGGCTGGAGATCATCAGCGGACGCGGAATTAACGCTGGCGACGTGATCGAGAAGAGGCGGGTATCCGTCGCGACGCAGGCGTTTGCGAGCCGCTTCTTCCCCAACACCAACGCAGTAGGCCAACAGTTCCGCACGCGATGGGACGCCGACCCGCACGAGATCATCGGCATCGTGGAGGACTACCGCGTCAACACCCCGGGAGAAGAACCCACTCCCTACCTGCACATGCCGCTGCCCAGGGACACTGGATTTGGCAACTTCATTGTGCGCACGGCCGCCCCGGCTACGACCCAGATCCTGCGGCTGGAGAACGAGATCCACGCCGTCGATCCGGACCTGGTGTTCCTCGACTCGGGTCCGATGCGCAAACTGGCCGAGACGCGGCTATTCGCCGTGAAACTCGGCGCCTGGCTCATCGGCTCGTTCGGCCTCCTCGCTCTGGTACTGGCCGCAGTCGGCCTCTACGGTGTGATCGGCTATTCGGTGAGCCGACGGACGCGGGAGATCGGGATCCGCATCGCGCTGGGCGCCGAGAGCGGCAACGTGCTCAAGCTGGTCTTGCGACAAGGCATGACGCTGGTGGTGATCGGCGGAGCGGCGGGCGCGCTCCTGGCCGCGGTCGCTGGCCGATTGCTGGCAAGCGTGCTCTTCGTCAGTCCGGTCGACCCGATCGCCTTCGCCATGGCGCTCGCCGTCTTGCTCGGCGTGGCTGCTTTCGCCAACTGGGTGCCGGCCCGCCGGGCGTCGCGTGTTGACCCGATGATCTCACTGCGCGGCGAATAGAACCGGCCCGAAATGGCCGACAGGCGCCGGGCCCCAGGTCGTGGCGACCTCTCGATCAAAGTGTCTTCAGCGCCGCACGGTTGATCTTGCCGAGATGCGTCCGCGGAAAGTCGTCGAGAAACTCGATCGCCCGCGGTGCCTTGTAGTGCTCGAGCGTCTCCGCCACATGCCGACGAAGGTCATCGGCGAGTTCCTCCGTGGACTCGACATCGTCGACGGGGACAACAAAAGCCTTGGGCTTCACCAGGCCATCGATCTCTACCCCGACGATGGCTGTCTCGCGCACCGCCGGGTGCTGCATGAGGCAGTTCTCGACCTCGCTCGGCGCGAACCACTTGCCGGACACCTTCAACATGTCGTCGCCGCGGCCACAGTGCACGAACGCACCGTCCTCGTCACGCATCACCATGTCGCCGGATACGTACCACTCACCGCGGAAAGCCTCCATCGTGCGCTCCATGCGCTGCCAGTAGCCGAGTGCGCGCGAGTTGCCACGCACCCAGAGGTTGCCAACCTCGCCGTCGGGAACATCCGCGCCGTCTTCACCGCGCACGCGCACATCGAAACCCGGGACCTCCCAGCCCAGCGTGCCAGGCTTCACTCGTCCGGGCGTGTTGGTGACAAACACGTGCCACTGTTCGGCGGTACCAAGCCCATCCAGTAGCTCGACGTCATAGGCCCTCTTCCACCGCTCGTACAGCGCCTCCGGCAACGCCTCGCCTGCTGATGTCGCGAATCGCAGGCTAGACAAGTCCCGGTTCGCCGTGGCCTCGTCGGCGAGCATCTTGTTAATCAGCGTCGGCACGTTGATCAGGATGGTCGGCCGGTGCCGCTCGATCTGATCGCACAACGCCCCGGGCGTGCAGCGGCCGGGAAACAGCACCGCGCTGGCCCCGACTGAGAACGGGAACAACAGGTTGCTCCCGGTGGCGTAGCCGAAGAACAACTTCGGCACGGAGATCGTGATGTCGTCTTCGGCGTACCCGAGCGCCCGCTGGGCGTAAAGCCTGGTGGTGTTCACGAAGGAGTTGTGGCTCTGTACAACGGCCTTGGGCTTGCCCGTGGTACCGCCCGAGAACAGCCAAATCGCGGCGTCATCGCGATGGCTCGGAAAGGTCTCGATTTCCGTCGGCGCTGCCCCCAACTCTTTCTCCAACCGGGCGCTTCCGGCCACCAGCACGCGTTCGAGATGCGGCGCCACGGTCGCCGCCTTGCCAAACTCCGCCTCGGCATCGCCGCCAACTACCGCGGCCGCCGCGCGCGTGTAATTGAGAAAATACTCGATCGCTTCAGATTTGAGCTGAGGGTTCACCATCACCACGACCGCGCCGATCTTGAGCGCGCCGAAGAACGCCGCCACCCAGTCCAACGAATCGTCCAGCGCAACGATGACGCGCTGCTCTGCCTTCACCCCGGCGGCCCGCAGGCAGTGCCCGTACTGGTTGGCGCGCGCGTTGACTCGCGCGTAGGTGAAGTTCTCGGCATCGGTGCGGATCGCGATCCGATCACCACGCCCCTCGCGCAGGCGATCTCCCAGAAACCAATCCGCGATGTTGAGCTGTTCGGGGATCTGCCGGTCGCCGTTCTCGTCAGTACTCATGGCGCGGACGATA
>JAJCXS010000240.1 GCA_029263335.1 Acidobacteriota bacterium
GTACACGCGGTTGTCGTGGTTGCCGGCCTGCGATACGCCAACCTTGAAGAAGTCGGGGTAGTGGAACATCGCGCCCGTGGTGGCGTAGCCTCCGCCGGAGTGGCCCCATATGCCCGCACGGTCGATGTCGATCCATTGATAACGCTCGGCGAGTTGCCGCATTCCCGTGACCTGGTCGGGTAGCGTGTTGTCGCCCATGTCGGCGTAGTAGGTCTCGTGGAACGACTTCGAACGCCAGGGAGTGCCCATACCGTCGAGCTTGATGACTACGAAACCGAGCTCGGCGATCGCCTGGGCGTCGCCGCGTGCAGCGGAAAAACTGCGGCTGCCGACACTGCCCGCCTGCGGCCCCGGGTAGATGCTGTTAATGATCGGGTACTTCTTGTTCACGTCCAGGTGAGTCGGCTGGAACATCAGCCCGTACAGGTCCGTCGTGCCGTCGCGTCCCTTCACCGTGAATGGAACCGGGGGCCGCCAGCCAGTGGCTAGCAGTTTCGAGATATCGGATTCCTCGAGACGCACGGTCTCGGTCCCGTCGGTGCCGCGCAACACCGCTACCGGCGGCGTCGTCGGAGTCGAGTAGCTGTCCACGAACCACTCACCAGAAGGTGATGGCGAGATCGTGTGATTGGCGTCCTCGGGCGTCAGCAGGGTCATGCCGCTGCCGTCGAACCCGATCCGGTAAAGGTGCTGAAAGTAGGGATCGCGCCCGGACTCGAAGCCGACACCGGTGAAGTAGAGCAGGCGGTTCTCCTCGTCTACGCGCAGCAGGCGAGCGACGTTGCCTTCGCCGCTGGTGATCTGGTGCTTGAGCTCGCCGCTGGCGAGGTCGTACAGGTACAGATGACCCCAGTCGTCGCGCTGCGAAAACCAGATGACCTCATTGCTGCTCGGCAAGTAGCGCCAGTTGACGCCGCCCGTGCCGGCCTCGAAGAAAGTCGCGACACTCTCGTGCAGCACGGTGCGCACGGCACCCGTTTCAGCGTTGGCGAGGCGCAGGTAGGTCTCGCGATGGTCCCGAGAGGTCGAGACAAACGCTACCTCGGACGAGTCCGGACTCCACTGCACGTCGTCCCAACTGCGTCCGCATGCGATGTCGTCGCAGGTTGTCGAGCGGTGCTGGTCCGGCTGCATCTGCAGTCTCACCACCGCACCGTGATCGATGTCGATGACCACGCGCTCGATCATGGTGATGATCGAATCGCCGGGCAGAGGGTACTTCCACGCCTTCAGGTTCGGGTGGCCGACACGCGTGTCGGTCAGGTACATCTCGCCGACGCCGCGCTGGTCCTGCTGAAACGTGTAGATCCTCTTGGAGTCCGGCGACCACTTGATGATCGGGCGCTCGCTTGCCTTCCAGCCCGCGTTGTCGGTCGCATAGCCGTAATCGAGCACGCCGTCACGGGTCGTCTGGCGCTCCTCGCCGGTCGAGACCTCGCGCACCCACAGGTTGTGGTCGCGAATGAACGCGATCTGGTTCCCATCGGGCGATGGGATCTCTAGCCGTGACGCCGCCGCCTCGGTAGCGCGCCGATCGGGAGAACACCGATAGTTCGAGACGTCACAGGCCCAGCTACGTTCGTTGGCGGCCACGAACACCGTGCCGCCATCGTAGGCGAACTCGACGCTGCGGAATGGCAGAGCCGCACCGGTGTGCTCCTCGCCGGTTGCCTCCGAGAGAGCGCCGGCCAGCCGCGCATGGTCGAACGCGGGTTCCCGCGTGGCCCGCGCCGGGTCCACCAGCACAAATTCGCTGCCATCAGCTGTCGTCACCCGGTACCAAAACCTCCCATCAGGCAACCAGTTCGGCCGCACGCCCGCACGGTAGACCAGACGATTCGTGGCGCCCCCGAGGAATGTCTCGGCGCGAGCATAGTCGGCGACGGTCAGTTGCCGCCCGCGAGCGACGCTGCCCTGCTGGCCGGTCGCTGGCAAGACCACGGTGACTGCAGCTACCAAGATGATCAGAATCAAGAGCTGAAACCGGGGTCCGCGAGGTGGCATTGGGGGCTCTCCTGGCCGTGGCTGATCGGTAAGGTGGCGCGAGTGCGCCTCCGGAGCGCGTGCGAAGCACGCTCGCTGTCTACGGTATACCGATTCGCGCGTGGTCTCGGACGCCCGATCGCGGCGCCTCGCTCCAGGACCTGCCTGCTCGGTAGCGCGATCCGCCCAGGCGAAGGCAAGGAGGCGGTACGGCGAAATTTGGGCAAAAAAATGCCCCGGTCGCGAGCGCTTCCGGGGTCGCCGAGCAACGAATTCAAGAAGTATAGACCGAATGGAAATCTAAAGTCAAGTCATTAAAGCTTATTATTAGATAGCAGAACGTAGGATTGCGCATTCTAATTCTGCTGCAGGGGCAGTTTCTTGGCGGCCGGGGACTGTTATCGGGCGCTCAGGCCGCGTGATTGGCGGGGCGGCAGTCGGGTCCATATCCGTTCCCGCCTGGTCCTGAGCGGGAGGACCCACAGCCGATAGGCGGCTTTTGGCGAGCACTTATTGCCGGTCGGGCGCGGCGCGCATACAGTCATCAGGACCCCTAGGGGCTCGTGACCACTGTTCAGCGGTTGGGGAGGGGCTCTCGATGAGGATCCGGGCGGGTGTCATCCCGATCTTGGCCACCACGTGCTGGGTTGCGGCGTGCAGCCCCTCAGAGACTGGCACGCAGAGCGCGGAGGATGACTTTATCCCTGCCAGAGACCTCTCTCTGTCCGAACTCGCCGCATCGCGGCCCGGTCCGGAGTTCGAGCGGGTTGTAAGGACTACCCGGCCGAGCGCGTTCGAACGCATCCTCGCCGCTCGCGAGGCTGGCGGCCTGAGGCCCGCCGAGGCGGACGCGCTGGCACTGCGGCTGCGGCTCGGGCAGCTCGACGCGGTGCCCGAACAGTATCTCGCCGACGAAGCTCTGGTCACGGTGCCGGACTTCGAGCCCTACCTCGTGCGCTTGCGCATGGCCGAATACACGGCCGCCGAACAGGCCACGCTGCGAGAGATTCTGGCCGAGTACGGCACTCCGGCCAGCCCCACAGCCGGTGAACCCGGGATCCTGCGTCGGCTCCTGGGGCCCGAGCCAGCGTATGCCGCGCCGGGAGTGGCGGGTGGGGCCGCCGCCGGGACCTGGGTCGAGGTCGTGGCGGACGATGTTTCAGAGACCTCGCGGATTGGCGAGACCGCGTCGGTAGCGGAGTCCGTGTGGCCGCAGATCGCCTCCTTCATGCAGGTCACCGTTGGCGACTTCGGCCTCGATGACGTGGTTCGCTTCAGCGAGCCGCTCGGTCCGGACGCGCAGCAGTTCCTCGAGGACAGTGGTCTGCCCCCGACGACGTCGGCGACGATCACCGGGCATCTCGGTGACAAGTGGATCATCGACTTTGGCGACGAGGCGCAGACGGCTGTCGATGACGCCGAGATCGAGTTGGTGGACCCCGCGCAACCACCCCTGCGCATTCACCTGACGGCGTCGCCAGCGGGGATACCCTCGACTGCGGCAACCGACCCGGTTGGCGGTAGCTTTCTCAGTTGCCGGAACATCTTCATCGTGACCGGCGATGGCGCCGGTTCGTGCACGCTGGCCGGCCGCGTGGTGCACGAGTTGTTCCACTGCGCGCAGGCGCTGCGTGCGGGTGGAGGTACGTCGGTGCAGCTGAATGCCGCGCGAGAACGCTGGGTCATCGAGGGAACGGCGATGTGGTCGATGGACAACTTCCGTCCCACGGACGACCACGAGTGGGCGTCTATGGAGGAGTACGCAGCCGTACACACGACCAGGGCGCTGGATCAACTGCACCACTACGCTGGCCTGTACTTCAGCTTCGTCGACACGGAACTGGGTGGGTCGTCGCGGGTGCGCGGCATCTTCGACGAGATGATCGGCGGGTCGGCGCGGTCGCAGCTTGCGGGTGCCTTCAATGGCGACCCCGCCAACTGGCACAAATTCGTGAACTCCAGCACCGGTTACGACGACCTGCTCGACAGCGATCTGGGCGTGCAACTCCTGGACAGTGGCGGTGGCTCGGTGCCTTACCAGCCCACTGTCGGATGCGCCGACGATGGTTCGAAGAAGGTAGGACAAGAATATTTCGCGCACTTCAACGTCCTCTCGGCGGCGCAGGCGCCGATCTTCGATCTGGTTTTGCCCGGTCCGGCGGCACAGCACGAGATCGTTTCGTTGGTCGATGTGGAGGAACTCCAGTACATCGACGTGGGACTTTTCGGCGATCTCGCGGACAAGGTCTCGACCAGCGACCCGGAGGTTCGAATCACCGCGGTCCTGATCACCCAGAGCGGCACCAATGAGGTGCAGGATTGGTCCGAACGGTGGACATCGGCCGACGGCATGCCGATGGAGATCAACGACTTCGGGATCACGAACCTGATCGCGGACCAGAGTTTTCGCATCTGTATGACGGACGACGCGCCCTGTGAGGATGCCGACGAGACCTTCGCCGATCTGAGCGAGATTCGGCTGGTGTTTTCCTGGGCGGGCACGCCGCCCTCGGTCGGCGAGACCCTGACCGGGCAGTTGGCGCTGCTGCCGGGCGGCATCCGGGGGTGGAGAGGCAAGTCGTATCGTCGCGGTACTCCGGAAGACGAGCACGAAGAGTCGGGAGGCGGCTGATGATGCGTACTCGAATCCCAACCCGATGGCGGACGCCGCTGCTGGCAGGCGTGGTGGTGGCGGGCTTCGTCGCGATGGGTGCGTCAGCTATCGGCCAGGACGAAGAGGAACACGACGTCAGCGGCCGTCTGTTCATGCACGTTGCGACCGACAAGCCCGAGATCACCATGCGATCACGGTGGGTGTTCTTCCCCCGCGATGAGTACCCGTGGGACAACATCGGCACCGACCAGGAGGAGCGCGTCGACATCCACCCCACCATCCTCACCGCGTACGTCAACTTCGGCTGCCACTTCGAGGGCTACGTCAAGTGGACCTATGAGGAGAAGGAGGTGGAGGTGATGCCCGATGGTTGGGTGCGCCGTCGCCTGCGACTGGAGCGAGGCGAACAGGGCGGCTTCTACAACAACAACCTCAAGTTCAAATGCGAGCTGGTGACCAAGCATCGGGGTGTCAACCGCCGGCTGGGGGAGCTGGTGACCATGGGCGCTGCCCCAACCAGCGGGTTCCAGATGGGGATCTCGATGGTCGCGCTCATGAAGGTTCTCGATGTCATCAACAAGCTCGATCCTGGCGAGGGTACGTGGGGCGATTACCTGTACAAGACCTTCAAGAGCATGATGACGTTCAATCTGATGGACGAAGACGTCAAGGAGATCGATCTGTTCATCTCGCCGGAAGGTAGCGAGCTCGAGTTCGAGATCGACGGCGAGCGCACCGCGGTCTTCACCCACTGAGAGGACGGTCGATGAAACGCTTCGTGCATGGTTGCCTGATGCTCTGCCTGGCGGCGTCGCTCGTCGGCGCCGGCGCGCCCGCCGCCGCTCAGGACGACGGGCCCACGACCGTTCTGGTGCTGTTCGACGCGTCCCACTCGATGGGTACGTGGCTCTATACCAAACCGATGATCGAGATCGCCAAAGAAGGGGTGACCGAGGTGCTCGATCGTTTGCACCGCGACACCATCGTCGGCCTGCGCGCCTTCGCTCACGACACCTCGGCGAATCCCTGCGAAGCCACCGCACTGCTCGTCGACTTCGGTGCTGCCAATGGCGATTCGCTCAAAGCCGCCGTCGCCGATCTCGAGGCGGAGGGAACCAAGACGCCGCTGGCCTACACGCTGGCCCGGGCTCGCGAGGAACTGGCCGAACGTACGGGCAAACGGCGAATCGTGCTGCTGTCCGATGGCAACGACACCTGTCAGGGAGATCCGGTCGCCGAAGCGGCACAGCTGGGCGACATGGACATACCGCTCGACATCGTCGGTATTGGCGCTCAGCGGCAGATCCCTCAGTACCAGGACATGGCGGCAGCCAACGGCATCGGTTCTTATGTGCAGGCGCGCAACCCGCAGCAGTTCAGCGACACCATGGCGGGGCTGTTTGAGCCGTACTCGGGCAGCGGCGATGCGCCCACTCGTGCGACGGAGGAAATGGGCAATCCGCTCCTGACCGAGTTCGAGGTGGAAGACGAGGCGCCGGCGGCCGCCGGCGCCGCCGCCGCTGGAAGCGAGGATCAGGACAGTGCCGGCGCCGGGGCCACCGCGCCCGAGAACGCGGCGGCGGGAGCCGGGGAGGAGGCTCTCGAGGAGTCCGCGGAGCAGCCCGCGGAGGAGCCGGCCGAGACGCCGGCCGAGGAGCCCGACGAGACCCCCGACGAGGAGGCCGATCCGGGGGTGTCGACCGTGGGCGCCGACCTCGAGATCATCCTGGACGTCTCGAATTCGATGTGGGGGCAGATCGAGGGCACCGCGAAGATCGAATTGGCACAACGGGCGCTGGGCGATTCTCTCGACGAACTG
>JAJCXS010000241.1 GCA_029263335.1 Acidobacteriota bacterium
CTGGATGACCGTCTTGAAACCTTCCAGACCGAAGGTGACCGAGTAGTCATTCGAGGGAGGCAGCACGGGGAAACGGTAAACACCGTTCGCCTGGGTGAAGACCGTCGCCGTCGGGACCTGGTTGCCCGCGATGGTGACAGCTACGCCCGGCAGGGCCGCGCCATCCGGGTCCGTGACGGTACCCGTGATCGAGCCAGTTTCCTGCGCCCAAACCGGGGCCGCAACAAACATGACCATGATGAGGCTCGCGACGAGCGAGCTCTTGAGGATTCGCATTTGCCCTCCTATAGGCATTTGCATGAAAGCATCGCGCCCAGGGGCGCGGGGACGCCGTCGTTTTACGCAAGGGCCGTGCCACGCTTGCACCCTGGGGCGATCAGGCCACGAAACAACCACGAGCGTCGACCAGCAACCCAATTAGTTTCAGCGAGTTACCCCCAAGTCCAGGCGTCGCCGTCGAGTGAGCCAGCATACGCATTCTCATCTATTGGACTGGCATCCCAATTAATAGTGATGACGCTATGGCAAGCTCGCCTTTCTAACCTGGGCAATCCGTATCCTTGGACCGTCAATCCAAGCACGGTGGTTGCCGGACTCATTGTTTTGGTACGTGTGGCGGGACCTATTGGATACGGGCCACTACGTGTTGGGGTCCAGGACGGGATGTGTTCGGGTACACGGTGCAACGTGCCGAGACGCGAAACGGGACGATCGCAACTTGCTAGGATTCCCGCCATGCCAATTTACGAATACGAATGCACCAAGTGTCGGCATCGCTTCGAGAGGATCCAGAAGACCTCTGCTCGACGCGTAGGCACATGCCCCGAGTGCAAGGGCCGAACCGAGCGCATGGTGCACGCGCCAGCGATTCAATTCAAAGGCAGCGGCTGGTATGTGACCGACTACGCCGGCAAGGGAAAGCCGCCCAAGAGCGAGACCTCCGGGTCGTCTTCGGGCTCCGGGTCGAGCAGTGGCGACGCCAAGAAGAGCACCAGCTCCGGCAAGAGCGATTCGAAGAAGTCGTCCAAGTCCAGCGACTGAGTCGCAGACAGCGCCTGCCCATGCCCCAAGCCTACTAGCGGCCCGCGAGAAACTCCGCCAGCGGGCCGGCCAGGCCGGGATCTCGACGCGCCACGGCGATCGTGGCCTGAACGAAACCGAGCCTGCTGCCGCAGTCGTAGCGTTCTCCCGCGAACGCCACTGCGTGACACGGCATGGTGGGCAGCGCCGCCTGGATGGCATCGGTGATTTGAATCTCGCCGCCCGCCCCGGCACCAGTACGTTCGATCGAGTCGAAGATAGCGGGCGCGAAGACGTAGCGTCCGACAATTCCGAGCGTGGACGGTGCCTGATCGACCGGCGGCTTTTCGACCAGCCGATTGACACGATAGATGCCGTCGGCAACATGCTCGCCGTCGATCACGCCGTAACGATCCACCTGCTCGGCGGGCACTTCCTCCACGGCGATCACCATGCCGCCGTATCGTTCCTGCACGCGCCGGAGTTGCTCGAGTACCGGCACCTCGGCCAGGATCAGGTCGTCCGGGAACGCGACCCCGAAGACATCGTTGCCAACCGCTTCCTTGGCTTGAAGAATCGCGTGCCCCACACCCAGGGGCGCGCCCTGCATGACGGCGCTCACCTCAGCCATCCGGCCGACGCTTCTGACGGCCTCGAGCAGTACTTCTTTGCCGCTTGCCGCGAGCGTTGACTCCAAGGCCGAGTTCACGCGAAAGTGATCGAGGATCGCGGCCTTGCCGGGGGCGGAGACCAGTATCACCTTTTCGCTGCCGGCCGCGACGGCCTCCTCGACCGCATACTGAATCAACGGCCGATCCACGACCGTCATCATTTCCTTCGCTTGTGCCTTGGTCGCCGGCAGGAATCGTGTGCCCAGGCCGGCGACGGGCATGACTGTCTTGCGCATGATCTGCAGTGTCCCACGCAAAGCGCGTGGCCAACAGCCAGGGGGTCGTGGCGCATGCCGGGTGGCACGGTTATCCTCACCCGATGCTCGATTTCAACATCATTCGTCAAGATCCCGACACCGCCCAAGCCTCGCTCGCCGAACGCGGCGCCGACGTTGACCTCGGCGCGTTGCTGGAACGCGACGCCGTCAGGCGCCAGATCATTCAGAAACTGGAAGCGCTGCAGGCTGAGCGCAACGAGACCAGCAAGCAGATCGGGGCGCTAAAGCAGGCCGGCAAGGACGCCACCGAGATTATGGACCGCGTGCGTGCGGTGGGGGACGAAGTCAAACGGTTAGACGCCGAGCGCAAGGCCATTGACGAGGAAATCCGCGGCCTCCTGCTCACCCTCCCGAATCTCGCTCACGAGAGCGTGCCGGTGGGTGGAGACGAGAGCGCCAATCGCGAAGAACGGCGCTGGGGCTCGCCGCCACAACTCGACTTCGAGCCGCAGGACCACGTCGACGTGGGCGAGCGGCTCGGCATCCTCGACATGGCCCGCGCAGCCAAGATCTCGGGGGCTCGGTTCAGCGCCCAGTTCGGCATGGGAGCGCGTCTGGAGCGGGCGCTCGCCTCCTACATGATCGACCTGCACGTGGCCGCCGGGTACATGGAGGTCCTCACCCCGTATCTGGTGACGCCAGAATCCATGATGGCCACCGGCCAGCTCCCCAAGTTTGCCGACGACGCGTTCTTTGTCGACAAGGACGAGCTCTACCTGATTCCGACGTCCGAGGTGCCACTGGTGAACCTGCATCGGGACGAAACCATCGACGGCGCCCTGTTGCCCCTGAAATACTGTGGCTATACGCCTTGTTTTCGGCGCGAGGCCGGCTCATATGGTCGCGACACGCGCGGCCTGATCCGCGTACACCAGTTCAACAAGGTCGAGATGGTCTGCCTCACGGATGCGCTCTCGTCGTACGAAGCGCTCGAGGCGATCACGGCACAGGCCGAATCGGTGCTGCAAGGACTCGAACTCCCCTACCGCGTGGTCACGCTATCGACGGGCGATATGGGCTTCGGCGCCGCCAAGACGTACGACATCGAGGTCTGGTTACCGTCCCAGTCTACGTTCCGGGAAATCTCCTCGTGCAGCAACTGCACCGACTTCCAGGCACGCCGCGCCGACATTCGTTATCGGCCCGCCGATGGTGGCAAGAGTCGCTATGCGCACACGCTGAATGGATCGGGCCTCGCCGTGGGGCGCACGCTTGTCGCCGTGCTGGAAAACCACCAGCAAGAAGACGGCACCGTAAGGGTGCCCGACGCGCTGCGACCCTACGTAGACGGTATCGAGTACATCGAAGCGATCGAGCGGCCGGGCAATTAGGACCTGGCAGTTAGCTCCAGCGCTGCCTGACAGAAGAAGGTGAACGCCGCTGTCGCGCTCCTTTGGTACCCTATGCGCTGCGCCTGTGGAGGCATGGCAGAGTCAGGTTGAATGCGGCGGTCTTGAAAACCGTTGACCGCTTGAAAGAGCGGTCCGAAGGTTCGAATCCTTCTGCCTCCGCTACCCCCTGCGGAGGGGTGCTAGAGTGGTTGAATAGGGCGGCCTGCTAAGCCGTTGCGCGGGTTTTCTCGTGCCGTGGGTTCGAATCCCACCCCCTCCGCCTTTTGCTCTTGCACCCTACGGTGGATCTGCCGCTTGGGTTCGCCCACCGCTCTTAGTGACCTGGTGGGATTCGAACCCCGCCCGGCTTTGCCGGGCGGGTTCGGCAGTATCTCTGCAAAGTGCGCTGACGCGCACTTTGGTCACCCCCTCCGCCTTGCGATCGTGGCTCCGTGCGGTGGATTTGCGCCCAGGTTCGCAGTGTTGTTCAAAGCGACGCTTCGCGTGCTTTGGTTTCCAGGGCCTGCGCTTTACCATTGGCGATGAGCTGCAGTCGCGGCGAGCGCGCGTCAGGTACTTGGGTGAGAGGCGAGCACAGGGGGACTAGAACGTCGTGAAGTCTGGTACGGAGAGTTCGGCGCCTGGGGATGGGGGCGTGGGGATCGCTGATCCCGTTGATGTCGCTGCGCGCACGGCGGGTGCCGCGGATGATGCTTGCCCGTCGTGCGATACGCCCGGCGCGTGGAAGCTCAGTAGCCGACATCGGTTCAATCCGTTTGGTGGCGTAACCCTTCTGGTCCTGGGCTTCTGGACGGCGGTCGCCGGCCTCGTCGTGGATATCGGATGGATGCCTGCGGCTGCGCTGGCCATCTCCGGTGTGGCGGTGATGCTCTGGAAACGCACCGCCATGGTCTGTCAGGTGTGCGGAATGATCGACGCGCGTCGATGAGCCGAGGCCCATCTCCAGGCCTGCTGACGGCACTCCTGCTAACGGCGAGTTGCACTGCGGCCAACACCCCGACTGCTGCCGTCGATGATCTGCCGCCGGTGTTCCTCATCGTCGTGGACTGTCTGCGCGCCGACCACCTGGGCACCTACGGCTATGAGCACGACACCTCGCCTTGGATCGACCAGCTGGCAACCGAGTCCGTCCTGTTCGAGCATGTGGTTGCACAGTCGAACTGGACCAAGCCGTCGATGGCGTCGCTGCTCACCGGCACTCACGTGTCTCAACATGGACTGCGCGAAGGTCGCCTCGCTGGTCTGGTGGCCGACTCCGCCGCTGAACTCGACGGTCATACGCTCAGCGAATCGCTGACGACCTGGGCCGAAGCGCTGGCCGACCTCGGCTACGCCACCGCCGGCTTCGTCAATCAGGGGCACCTTACCGACTACATGGGCTTCGCCCAGGGATTTGCGACCTACGAATACGGTCTGCAGGACCCCGAGGTGGAGTCGCGGTTCCGCGATTGGCTCGGCACCGTGGGTGACGACCGACCGTTTGGTTATGTCCACCTGCTGGACCTGCACTTTCCCTACACTCCGCCCGAACACGTGGACCGGTTCTTCGAGGGCGAGGACCGCCCCATGCGGCAGTTGATGCTGAACAGGCCACATGCCATTCGCGAGCTGATGAGCACCCGCCCACTCGAGCAGGCCGAAGTCGAGGAGATCCGGGCCCTCTATGACGGCGAGGTGGTGGTCGTGGACGACCGGGTCGGTCGCGTCCTGCGTGCCCTGCGCGAAGCGGGCCTCTACGACGACGCGATCATCGTCGTGACCGCCGACCACGGAGAACTGCTGCTCGAGCATGATGCTCTCGAGCACGGTGGTTCCCGCCTGTATGAGCCGGTTCTCCGCATTCCCTGGGTGATGCGCCTGCCGGGCGGCATGCACGGCGGCACCCGAATCGAGGGCACCGTGCAGATGGCCGACATCTTCCCCACCGTGCTGGGCCTTCTCGATGCTGAGGCCCCGCCCGGGATCGCAGGCCGCGACGCGCTCGTGCGACTCGAGGACCCAGCTGGCAGATGGCCGATCCTGGCCGAGACATCGGACGAGAACGGACCGCGGGCGCTGTACGCCGACAATCTCAAGTTCATCTTTCATCCTGACGGACAGACGCAGGTCTTCGATCCGATCGCCGATCCACTGGAGGTGAGCGATCTGGTGGACGACATCGAGCCATCGCGGCTTTTTGCTGCCGCCCAGGCCCTGCAGAAGCTCGCGACGGGTAATCGCGCCTTCGCAGCGGGCCTCACGCAGGCCCGGGCCGAGCTCGAACCGGCACAGATTGAACAACTAAGAGCGCTCGGGTACATCCGCTAGGAAGCGCAGCTGCCGCTAGCGAGCGCCCTCGTCGTTCGCTACCATGACGTTGTTCGCCTCCGGTACGGGTCGTTCATCTACAGGGAGTCTCTCCCCGGCCGGATCCTCGCGACAGTTTTTTGTTTGGCGTGCCCCGAATACGGCGCCGCGCGCTGATGCCCCCCTTTCCGAAGAGAGGTCACCTATGTCTGACGAAGTACGCGTACGCTTTGCGCCCAGCCCCACCGGCGAACTACATGTTGGAGGCGCCCGCACGGCGCTTTACAACTGGCTGTTTGCCAAGAACAAGGGCGGCAAGTTCATCCTCCGAGTGGAGGACACCGACGAGAAGCGCTCCACCGACGAGAATCTCGAGACCATCCTGCGCTCCATGAAATGGCTGGGCCTGGACTGGGATGAAGGTCCCGTGTTGCAGAGCGACCGCCTCGACTTGTACAACGACTACGTGTCGCTGTTGATGAGCTCCGGCAACGCCTACTACTGCTTCGCCGCGCAAGAGGACATCGAGGAGCAGCGCAAGGAAGCTCTGGAGGCCGACGAGAACTGGGTCTACCGCGGCGCCGATCGTGACCTGTCCGCCGACGAGGTGCGCGAGAAGCTGGACTCGGAAGAACAGCGCACCGTGCGTTTCAAGGTTCCCGACGAGGGCACCGTCACCGTGAAGGACCTGGTCCAGGGCGACGTCGCTTTCGAATGCGAGCATATCGAGGACTTCGTCCTACAGCGCTCCGACGAGAAGCCCACCTACCATCTGTCCAACGTCGTCGATGACATCGAGATGGGCATCACTCACGTGCTGCGTGGCGCCGACCATCTTTCCAACACGCCCAAGCAGGTGTTGGTTTATGAGGCGCTCAAGGCCAAGCTGCCCGAGTTTGCGCACCTGCCGCTAATCCTCGGCGAGGACGGCAAGCGCCTCTCGAAGCGTCACGGCGCAACGTCGGTGGAGCACTTCCGCGACAAGGGCTACCTGCCCGGCGCGGTGATCAACTACCTGGCGCTACTCGGATGGAACCCGGGCGATGACCGCGAGGTCTTCACTGCCGTTGAATTGGGCAACGAGTTCACGCTCGAGCGCGTCAACCAGGCGAACCCGAAGTTCGACCTCGAGAAGCTGTCGTGGCTCAACGGTGAGTACATCAAGGAAGTCCCCGCCGGCGAGTTACGTCCGGCGGTGCGCGAGGCACTCCAGGTGCGTGGCTGCTGGGACGAAGAACTCGACATGGAGCGTCGCGACTTCTTCTTTGCGCTCATCGAGCTGTGGCAGTCACGGGCGCGCACGATCAACGAGCTCGCCGACAACATCGCGCCCTTCTTGACCGAGGCTTTCGCCTACGAGCCCGATGGCTTGAAGGAACACGTCCACGGCCAGGACCTGCTCGGCCTGGTGGAGGCGTTCCGCGAGGCGCTTCTGCAGGTTGACCCCTGGGGTCAGGAGGAGCTCGAAGCGACGCTGCGCGAGGTTGCAGGCGGCATGGAGCGTGAGGCGGGAGATCTCATTCACGCCACGCGCATCGCGCTGGTGGGCAAGAAGTCGTCGCCCGGCATCTTCGAGGTGCTCGACCTCATGGGCCGCGACAAGTCGCGCAGCCGTCTCGATCGCATGATCCGCTACCTGCGCAAACTCGAGAACGCCAAGACCAAGCGGCTCGAGCAGATCGCTCAGGCAGCCAGCCGCTAGGGCGGCAGGGAGCGCGTCGCAAGTCGACGCCAGGCAGAAGCCAAGGGGAAAGGCCGGAGGATCACCTCCGGCCTTTCTTGTGCCCCAAGGTAGGGGCAGGGGGCCTACTTAAGCCAGCCGGCCTCGCGGTACCAGCGGGCGGTGTCAGCCAGGCCATTGCCGATTTCGACGGCGGCTCGCCAGTCGATGGCGGCGGCGATCTTGTCCACTGAACAGACAAAGCCCGGTGCGGCTAGCTCACGAAAGCGCGACCGGTTGAGCAACGCGGGGCGTCCGGTCACGACGGCCTGCACCTCACCGAGTTCGGCGAGCAGGCGGAGTATGGGCAACGGCAGTGGGACCTGGAGAACGCGTCGACCCACGGCGGCCGCTACCTGCGCCAGCAGCTGTCCCTGGGTGACCGGCGTGGGGTGACCAATAAAAAACGTCTCGGCCTGCACCGCCGAATCCGCGGCGATGCCAGCGGTGGCGACCGCGCGTAGCGAGGCAACGACATCGTCGACGTGAACCAGCGTGTACGCCTTGGCAGCGCTGCCGAGGCGCGGCATGACGCCGAATCGGGCCGCCGTAAACAGCGCCAGAAAGTCCTTGTCGCGCCGTCCATAGACCCCCGGTGGCCGCACGATCGAGTAACGCAGCCCCTCGATACCGAGTAACGCGCGCTCGCCTTCCAACTTGCTGCGGCCATAGTCGCTCACCGGCGCCGGCGCGTGCTCCTCGGTGCGAACCTGCGCCACTGTGCCGGGCCCGGCCGCGGCCTGGCTCGACACGAGTACGAAGAATGCTCGCGCATCCCGGCTCGCGTGCGCCGCCTGTCGCGCGCCTTCGGCGTTGACCCTCAGGAAGTCCTCCAGCGTGCGTGCACGCGTGAGACCGGCGAGGTGGTAAACAACGTCCGCGCCCTGGCACGCGGACGCCATGGCAGCCGCGTCAAGGGGCGCGTCCCAGCGCCTGACGCCATCCGGTAGGGGATTCGAACTCGCGGGCCGAACGACCGCGCGCACGTCCCAGCCGGCGTCGCGCAGTGCCTCGCACAGCGCCCAGCCGATGAAGCCGGTTCCGCCGGTGACGACCGCGACACCGGCGGTCACGGCAGGCGCTTCTCGTAGATCCGGTAGGTCTTGTAGTGCTCGCCGCCAATCAACCTGATCGCCTTGCTCACACCGTCGTTATCTTCGAGGGTCCAGGAGCACTCGCCACTCTGCCAACCGATCGTTGCCGAGCTCTCCATCGCATCGGCGATGAGCTTGAGCTCGAGGCCCTTGTTGCGATGTTCCGGGAGCACGCCGAGCAGCATCATGCGACCGCGGTTCATGTATCGCCGACGACGCAGCAGTTTCAACAATCCGAACGGCAGCAACCGCCCGCCGATTCGTTTGTAGACCTGGTGGAGGTCGCTGAGTGAAAGTGAAAACGCAACCGGCCTGCCCTCGATCTCCATCATCAGGGCCATGTTCCAGTCGAGGATGAGTTTCATGTCTTTGGCCGAGTGCCAGAACTCCTCCTCGGTGGGAGGCACGAACCCCCAGTTGTCGCTCCAGCATCTGACGAAGATGTCGCGGATCGTGAAGATGTCCTCCTTGAAATTCGCCTTGCTCAGTTGGCGAACCACCGGCGCCGGATCGAGTCGTTCCTGCATACGCTGCAGGATGCGTCGCGACCTCTTGTTGATGCCCTGCGTGAGGTCAACCGTCCAGGCGTACAGATCTTTGGCCTTGGTGTACCCGGCGCCCTCGATCCACTCGGCGTAGACCTCAGGGTTGTACGGCATCATCATCATCGGGTCGTCGTCGAACCCGTCAACGAGCAACCCGCAAGTGTCGTTCAGCGACGGGTTGGCCGGGCCGCGCACCGCGTCACGACCCAGGTTGCGGGCCCACTCTTCTAAGGTCTCGAGCAACGCTGCCGCCACCTCGCCGTCCGTGGCCTCGAAAAACCCGAAGAAGGCAAGATTGTCACCGTGGATCTCGTTATGGCGTGGATCGTCGACCGCCATCACGCGGCCGACCGCCTTGCCATCGCGCCAGGCGATGAACTTCTGGTGGGCCACACGGGCAAGAAACGGGTTCTTCTTGGCGCTCAGCCGTTCCTTCTCGGCCAGCATCAACGGCGGCACCCAATGCGGGTCGCCGCGATACAGCGCCTCCGGCATGCGCAGAAAAACCCCGTGCTCGCGACCGGTAACCGGCCGTACGGAGATTCCTGTCACGTCAGCTGATCATCCCCATGTTGCGACCCACGTCGGCGAACGTCGACAGTACACGCTGGATCTCGTCGCGCGTGTGGCTGGCGTTGACGGCCATGCGGATCAGGCACTCGCTCGGAGACACCGCCGGCGGTGCGGTCGGCACGGCGAATATGCCGCGATCCCAGATCTGCTTCCAGAAGGCGATCGCGTCGTCGAGTTCGCCGATCAGCACCGGCGTAATCGGACCCTCCGAGTTCATGGTGTCGAAGCCGAGCCCCGAGAGCCCCTCGCGGAACGTTGCGACCCGCTTCCACAATCGCTCGCGGTGCTCGGGCTCGGTCGCAAGAATCTCGAGCGACTTCTGAGTGGAGGCCACCTGTGCTGGCGGCAGCGCCGCCGTGAACATGAAGGGGCGCGCCATGTACTTGACCCAATCGACAACGTCGGTCGGCCCGGCGAGGAACCCACCCACCGAAGCGAACGCCTTGGAGAAGGTCCCGATGATCAGGTCTACCTCGTCCTCAACGCCATAGTGCTCAGCGGTGCCACGACCGTTGGGACCCATCACGCCTGTGGCATGGGCGTCGTCAACGAGGATTCGCGCGTCGTACTTGCGAGCGAGCTCGATGATCCCCGGCAGATCAGCCAGTTCGCCCGACATGGAGAACACACCGTCGGTCACGATCAGCTTGCCCACCTGCTTGTCCGCATCACGCTTGAGCATGAACTCGAGGTGATCCAGATCGCCGTGGCGGAACTTCCGCAGTTCGCCCCATGAGAGCCGCGCACCATCGTAGAGACTGGCGTGGTTCTCGCGGTCGAAGTACATGATCTCGCGACGACCGACGAGCGCACTGAGCACGCTCAGCGAACCGAGAAACCCGGTGCTGAATGTCAGCGTGGACTCATGGTTGAGGAACTCGGCCAGATCGCGCTCGAGATCCTCGTGCAGGGACAACGTCCCGTTGAGGAAACGCGAGCCCGTACAACTGGTGCCGAACTCCTCCAACGCCGGAATGCCCGCCTGCTGCACGCGACGATCCTGGGACAGCCCCAGGTAGTCGTTCGAGCACACCATGAGCTTGGGCTCGCCGTTGACATCCACCTGGTTGCCCAGTTGAGCACCCAGCGGCTGGAAGAACGGGAAGAGCCCTACCTGGCGTAGATCATTCACCTGGGTGTAGGCGAATGCCTTGGTGAAGATGTCCGCCGGGTCGAGCGCCGGTTGGGCAGCGGTAGCGATTTTGGTATCCATTGTTCTCGTGTACTCACACGAGATCGCGCGCAAACGCTCGGCTCGCTCCACGTGGGTGCGTGCCGATTCCTGGCCTAGTTCCTTACGCCAATCGTGAGACCACGGGACTTCAAGCGTCCTCGCGAAACTCCTGGATCCGAACGCGTAGGCGTTCGATGACGTAGTCGACGGTTCTGTCGTTGAGTAGGCGGATGAAGCGACGGTGATAACTACGAACAGTGTCGACGTCGTCGATCACGTAGTTCACGATTCGCCAACTGTCGCCGTGAGGCTCCAGCTCATAGTCGATCGTGAACTCGTCGTCGTCGTAGTAGGCCAGGGTATTCACCACCGCACGCTCGCCGTCGATCTCCTCGTTTAGATAGTCAAATCGGTCGGCGCGGTAGCGGCCGACCCCCTTTATTGAACGAATGCGTAGCAGATCTCCGAAGACCGTCTTCCACTCGCCGCACTTGTCCACGGGGATCTCGTGATCCACGCAAACCTCATCGATCGCCGCCGCCGACATCGTCTGGAAGTCGGTAACGCCGTCCATGACCTCGTATACGAGTTCTTCCCCCTCGGAACCGAGAGGGTCGTACTCGTTGAGAATCGCGGTAATCGCCTCGTTGGAATCTCGCACAATCTCCATTGGCGTCGGAATTTCCGCGCCCTGGCCTGCCGCGACCGCGGCAATGGAGAAGACGAGCGCCGAGAGACTAATCGAGCGCAATCTGGCCATCAGCAACCCACGTTAGGTATGAAGACATATCGCCGAGGACGAAGGCTAACCCGGCCAGAGCGACATTCAGATCATATTCTGACTGAATCACGATGGCCTGTAAACGATAGTCCGCGCGGTAGGCGCGGATGAGAGGCTGCGCTTCGCCGATACCGAGGTCGAAATCGTCGCCCGCCGAGCGCAGCCAGCGGCGCGATTCGCGACGCGATTCGCGCGCGGCCTCGAGCAACTGTACCTGCGTGATCACCCGCCCGAGGGCCTCGTGCACATCGATATCGACCCTCATCTGCAGTGCTTTGCGACGCGCATCGGTGGCGTCGCGCTGCAGCTTGCGCCGCGCGTAGTTGAGATCGTGCTTGGCGAAATTGAGGTCCCAGCGCACGTTGAACGCTGCGGTAACTCGTGTGTAGTTGAACTCGTCAAAAACAAACGGGTTGTCCTGCGAATCGCGATTGGGCGACCTCGCCCAGCCGAACCCACCGCCAACCAGCACGACCGGCCAGCGGTTGCTGCGCTCGACCAACATGGCCTCGTCGAGAGCGCGTACCGCCGACGAAAGTTGCCGTAGCTGCGGGTGTCGTTGCGCGGCGCGCAGCTGCAGCGTCCCGAGGTCTTCGAGGCTGAGCTCGATCGACGGGGTGTCGGCCGGGGTCAGATCGTAGGCCTCGCCGGGCCGCAGCTCGAGGAAGCCTCCCAGCGAGCGGCGCACCAGCTGCGCACTCTGTACGGCGGTCAGGTAGGCCTGGTCGATGTCGTACTGCGCCGCCTTGATCTCGAAGACATCGTTGGAATCGATGCCGCCGGTCTCTTCCTTCTCTTCGGCCTGCTCGATCAGGTCCCCGTATGAGTCGCGCATCTCCGCGAACAACTCGACCTGCTCGTCGCTCGCCAGCACGCCCCAGTAGGCCTTCACGGCCTCCATCGTCAGGTCATCCCTGACCTTGTCGCCCTCGGCATTGCGCGCGCCGACGACATGCCGCGCCGCAGCGGCGCCATGCTTGAGTCGGCCGAAGGTGTAGAGCGGCAGAATGGCGTTGACCGAGAAGTTGTAGAAGGGTCCCAGGTTGTCGATGTCGTTGGCGGTGTCGGGCGATTGCACCACGTTGCCGCGAGCCGCCGGCACAACGCCCGAGATGCTGCTGAAGGACACCTGCGGCAGCGCCCAGAACCCCTCGAGCTCATCCACATCGATCTGGGCGCGCTGCACGTCGTAGCGCTGCGCCAGGATCAGCGGATTGCGGTCGACGACCTTGGTGACCACCGCCGCCAGACCGAACGTCTTGACCGGCGCGGCGGCGTCTTGTTGGGCCGTCGCGGCGGGCACCGCAATCGTTCCAGCCAGGAGACTTAGCCCCAGCACGGCAGCTAGCGGACGGGTCAAACCAAGAGCGCGCAAAGGTGGCTCCGCAGAAAGGAGAAGGGAAGCTGAGAAATCTAACACCCCGGAAGTGGCCTCGTATCGTATTGTGGTTCTCTGCTGAGGCCTGGATGCAGCCCACCCCACACCTCGTGGTTGACCCCTCGGGCGCCGTCTAGGAGCCTTTGTTCAACCGCTCCTTCACCCCACGACGCCTTTCATGTCGGAACTCCGCACCGCCCGAGAAGACACGCTCTTTTATTGCGAGCTAGTCCGCATCTGTCGATGGTCGGCTCGCTGGCCCGTGGCGTGGGTGATGCTGACCGCGGCCCTGTGCGTGCCGGCGTTCATGAGCGCAAGAGCACTGGGCCTCGATACCAACCTCACCCGCTTGCTGCCCGAGAACAGCCGTTCGGTGCGGTGGAGCGAAGAACTCGAGCCCCTGGTGGGCGATGGCGGCTACTTCAGCATCATTTTTGAAGACGCGCCGGAAGACGCTCTGCGGCGGTCGGTCGACACGATGGTCGAACAGCTCCGTCAGTTAGACGGCATCGCGACCATCGACTACCGCTATCCGACGGAATTCATCAATCAGTTCAAGTACACGCTGGTGCCGGCATACCGACTCGAAGAGATGATCGGCACCATCGAGGAGTGGGAGGAACAGGTCAATCCGTTCCTCGACGACTTCGGCCTGGACGAGGACGAAGCGGAGAGCGACACGACGGACGAGCTCGAGAAGCTGATGAATCAGTATCGCGAGCTGCCTGAGTATCACCGCACCCCGGAAAGCACGATGTTCGGCATGATCGTGAACATCAGCCAGGGGCTGTCGGACATGAGCGCCACCGCCGAGATCTACGGCAACATGCGCGCCATCGCCGACACCATCGAGACCGACAACGACGTCACCATCTTGATCGGCGGATCGCTGCGCACGCGGGTCGAAGAACTCGCGGTCATCATGAGCGATGTCCAGCGCACCGGACTCGTGGCGGTCATCGCCATTCTGACCACCCTGGCCATCAGCTTCCGCTCGATCAAGATCCTGCCGGTGGTGGTGTACCCCATCGGCGCGGGACTGCTGTGGGCATTCGCGTTTGTGCCGTCGATGGTGGGCGACCTGAACACGATCACGTCGTTTCTGCTCATGGTCTTGTTCGGCATGGGCGTCGACTACTCGATCCATCTCACCAAGCGCTTCCGTCACGAACTCCTCGTGCGTGAGCCGGAAGAAGCCCTTGTCGAGACGTTCGTCTCGACCGGACGGTCGGTAACGACCTCGGGGCTCACGACGAGTTTCGGGTTGTTGATCCTGGCCATCTCGGACTTCCGCGGCTTCTACGATTTCGGGCTCATCGGCGGCATCTCGATCTTCGTCGTAACGCTGGCAATGGTCTTCGTCATGCCGGCGACGCTGTTCCTCGGCTACCGCCTGGGGTTGGTGGCTGCCAAGAAACCGCGCATCCCCAGTCGCCACCTCGCCATTCCGCCGCGCTGGGCGGCAGCGATTCTGGCGGTGCTGGTGCTCGCCTCCGCTGCAGCCTCGGCCCAGTGGCTGGAATTCGACTACGACTTCGCCAATTTCAGCGCCAACCTCGAGGAGCTCGACGCCATCAAGGCGAAGCAAGATGAGGTCTACCCGGTCTTTTTTGGGCCATCCGCCATCTACGTCGCCGATAGCCTCGACGCTCTCGACGACGCGTTAGCGCTCATTGATGAGTCCAAGCAGCGTCCCGACAACGTCATCCGGTCGATCTCGAGCGTGCGCGATTTTGCGCCCTCCCGAGCCGAGGGCGAGCGCCGCAAGGCGCACATCGCGGAAATCAAGGAGATGCTGTCGGGCCGCTGGGTGCGTCGCATCGAAGATCCCGACCGCATGCGACTGATTGACGACGTCTTGGCATTCGAGGTTCCGGCGCAGCTGTCGCGACCCAACGATATTCCCGATGTAATCCGCGAGCGCATGGTGGCCCGTGACGGGTCCGGCGCACTCGTGCTGGGGCTGCACGCCACCGGCAACGGCAAGGACGGTCGCACCACGATGCAGTTCACCGGCCAGTTGTACGACATCGAGATGCCCGCCGGCATCCGAGGGCCGACGGGCGACAAGCCTGTGCTGGCAGAGATTCTCTGGCTGGTGACGAGCGAGGCTCCGCTCATCGTGGTGCTCACGTTTCTCGGCATCTTCGTGCTCGTGGTGATCGATCGACGCGACGTGAACCAGGCCGCCTGGGTCCTTGTGCCACTGGTCGCCAGTCTGCTTCTCACCTTCGGAGCGGTCATCACGATCGGCTGGAAGCTGAACTTCTTCAACATGGTCGTTCTGCCTACGCTGTTAGGACTCGGCGTGGATCACGGTATCCACTTCTATCGACGGTGGCGCGAGCTTGACCAGAACACCGCCGCGACCCAGCTCGAGCTTTTCGAGCCGATCACGGTGGCGACGGCCACGACGATCATGGGATACGCAGGCATGGCCTTCGCCCACCATCCCGGCCTCCGCTCAATCGGCAACCTGGCGGTCGTGGGCCTCGTCTGCACCTGGCTTACCGCCACCGTGCTGCTCCCCGGCCTGCTGGGTTGGCGACAGCGCCACGTGGACGATGACGAAGAGGACATGGACCCGGGGGCTGGCGACTCGAACCCGGCGCTGGACATGTCCGGCGCGGACCTGGGATAGCCGGTGGGTTCCGGCCAACGCGCCAACTGCCACAGCTGCTGATTGCGGATTGCGAGGCGCCGCGTGGCGCCGTACTCTTGTGGGCTGGCAGGCTGATCAGGTCTGCCTTGCGGGCGCCGTGAAGCGCCCGCCGGGTTGGGGCGTCGTCCAATCGGCAAGACATGCGGCTCTGGACCGTAGAATCGGGGTTCGACTCCCTGCGCCCCAACCACTGACTTTCAGCGCGCCCGGCGCGCCGTAGCGAGCGAGGATGCAGCTGATGGCCCCGTCCATCGTTCTGTACAGCAGCGGCCCGGGCTGAGCCCCCTGCATGCAGGCGAAAGAGTTTCTTTCGCGCAAACAGGTGGCGTTCGAGTACATCGAAACCTCCACCCTGGCGAATCCCGTAGAGACGATCCGCGCCGTCACCGGAGGAGCCCTCGGTACGCCCGTCATGGTCATCGATGATGACTTCATCGTCGGCTTCGATCCCGCCTGGATCGACGCGCGACTCGACTCGCACGGTTGATGCGCGTTCCGACGGGGCCACTTGTCGCGCTCGCCTTGTGCGCCGTTCTTGTGATCGGCGCGGAGTTCACCCTGGCGTGGGTAGCGCCTCTGCCCGACCCCTACGCGGCGCAACGCAGAATGCCGGGATTTGTCCCCTCGGCGCACGCGCCCGACCAGCTCTACCGCATCGTCATCGAGCCGAATCTTCCGGGTGTCGAGCCCGTCCACGAAGGCCGCGTTAATCAGTTCAGCACCAACAACCTGGGGTTCCGAGGCGACGACCTGGTACGGCCCAAGCCGGTCGACGAGCTGCGCATCTTCACGATAGGTGGCAGCACCATGGAGTGCATCGTCCTGGACGACTCGCGCGATCCGTCCCGCCTGCTTCAGGACACGCTCGACGAGATGTCCGAGGGGCGGCAAGTACGCGTCTACAACGCGGGCAAGTCGGGCGACCGAAGCTACGATCACCTGGCGATGGTGACGCAGCGCATCGCGCACCTGCAGCCGGACGTACTGGTCGTGTTCGCCGGCGTCAACGACCTGATGGCGGGATTGTTCGGCGTCGACTATCTGCACCTGGAACCGCGCCAGATCGCGCGCGCCGATCTGCTGAAGTTCCTGGCTGGCGAGAGCCAGCTGTATCGTCGTGCACACACGGCCGCGAGACGTTTTCGCCGACGCACGGCCCGCGAGATCCAGGAGACCATCGCCTTCGAAACCAACTATGCCGAGAAGGTGACTCTGCAGCAGAGCTTTCCCGCTATCGAGGCGCCGCCGCGCGTCGATCTCGGCTCGTACGCGACCAATCTCCGCTCGATCGTCGCGGTGGGGCGTGCCGCCGGGGCTCGCGTCGTCCTCATGACCCAAGCCAGCACATGGAATAGCACGGTAGACCCGGAAGCGAGCCGGTGGCACTGGATGCGCCTGCGACAGGACGGCGTCTATCGCGAGGACCTGATGGACGCGGCCCTGGAGAGCTACAACGACGTCATGCGCGGCCTGGCGGCGACCGAGAATGTAGAAATCGTGGATCTCGCGGCGACGATGTCCAAGAGCCTGGAGTGGTTCTACGACGACGTCCACTTCAACGACGCTGGCGCCCGCGCCGCGGCGGCGGCCCTCGCGGCGCAACTGGAAACCAACCCGGCGATCACGTCAAAGTTACCTCCAGAACCGAGATCCTGAGACGCGTCCTGCCCGAGCAATCTCCCGGAGTGCCCCACGCCATGTTGTCCCGTCGCCCGCTGACTGCCGCCCTAGCGTTGGCCATGGCCATCCTGAGCCTCACCGCCGACCATGCGCTGCTCGCCCAGAACGATATCTATGGTGCCTGGGAGCGCGTGTTGAGCAGCTATGTCGATGCCGAAGGTCTGGTCGACTACGGAGCTCTCAAGGCCAACGGCATGGAGGACTTCCGTGAGTTCATGGACGTGCTGGCCGAGACCGATCCGGCCACACTTGGTGGCAAGGATGAGCAGATGGCGTTCTGGATCAACGCCTACAACGCGATCGTCGTCTGGCAGGTGGTCGAGAAGTACCCCGTCGACTCCGTACGCGATGTCGGCGCGCTGTGGGGCCTCGTTGGTGGTTTCTTCAAGAACGAGTACCACATCGCCGGCCAGGACATGTCTGCCGACAACATCGAGCACGACACACTCCGAGCCAAGTTCGACGACGAGCGCATTCACTGGGCTCTCGTGTGCGGTGCTTTCGGTTGCCCGCGCCTGCTCGACCGGCCCTATCGCGCGTCGACGCTCCAGGACACCCTTGCAACACAGTCGCGCGAGTTCTTGCGACAGCCGCGCGGCCTGCAGTTGGACCGCGACTCCCGCACTCTCTACCTGTCGAGCTATTTCGACTGGTACGAAGACGATTTCATCGCCGTCGCGGGCACTGTAATCGACTACGCACTACGCCACGCTCCCGATGACGTGGCCGAGTACGTTCGCGCCAACCGCGACGCTCTGCGGGTACGGATCATGGACTACGACTGGACACTCAACGAACAATCGCGTGGCCCCCGCGGACGCCGACCGGTCCCGCGCTGAACGGTAGGTCCCACTGACACGGATCGGTCGCAGCCAGCGACCGTCCGCTAGGGCGTCGCGGTAGGCGCGGGGCCCTTCCCCGACGTTAGCCGTCGCAGGTATTGAGCTGTCAGGAAGGCGGCGCGACGCGACATCGACGCGATCCGCCAACCCGTTGCGCCGCCGCGCCAACCGCCCTGCACCACGAACTCGCGAACCAACGCGGCCAGCGGCACGACCACGTACCACCAGGGAATCGTCAACCAGTTGACGCGCCGCCCGGCATCAAACCAGTCGGCCGCGGCCAGCCGCGAGTAGCGGTCGAGCTTGGCCCGGTACTCGTCGATGCTGGCGTACGTGAAATGATCCAGATCGCCGATCAGGCGGCTCCTCCGGGCGGGGTGGTCGAGCACCGGATACTCGTGAACGCGCCGATCCACGTAGCGCGCCGACCCACGCCGGAACATCCGCAGGTGCGCATACTTGTACCAGCCAGTGCAGGTAACCGGCCGGTCGAATAGCCATGTGCGACGGCGCAACAAATAGCCGTCTACCTCGGGGGCCCCGGTCGACAGTACCGAGCAAATCGATTGAGCCAGTTGCTCGGTTACCCGTTCGTCGGCGTCGAGCACGAGAATCCAATCGCGCGTCGCCTGCTCGATAGCGAACTGCTTCTGACGACCAAAGCGATCGAGTTCTCGTGACAAGACCTTGTCGGTGTAACGCGCCGCGATTTCGCGCGTGGTGTCGGTGGACCCGTCGTCGACGACGATCACTTCGTTGGCGAACGGTACAGAATCGAGACACGCCGCGAGGTTGTCCTCCTCGTTGCGCGTTATCACCACGACCGACAGGGTCTGCATCATGCGCCAGACGCGGGTTCGAGCAGATCATCGCCATCGATGCGTGCGAGCGCAGCACGGAATTCGTCGGACATGGGCATCGATCGTCGGGCGGCGTAGTCGTACATGACCTGCACGGAACTGCCCTCGGCAACGATCGCTCCGTCGTCGGCGCGGACGATCCGATACGCCATGTTGAACGAGCGCGTACCGAGCCGAGTAACACGTGCCCCAATTGTGAGTCGCTGGCCGGCGAACGTCGGTAGTAGGAAGTCGATCTCGGTGCGGGCGAGAACGAACGGAACGTCGACATAACTGGCGTCGTCCCCGTACATCGTCTGCCAATAACCGATGCGTCCGCACTCGAACCAGGTCAGATAAACCGCGTTGTTGGCGTGGCCCATCGCATCGACATCGCGAAACGTGACGCCCACCGGCACCGTTACGTTGAACTCTTCCATGGCGGCGAGTATATCGACGCTGCCGCACCCGGTCGTTTCGCACGCGAGGGAGACCCGGGCCCTCTACCGGTCGCGCCGGAATCCGCTGGAGCCGCGCCATCGGGGAATCGCCACCAGAGGCCACGCTTGACCGGTTGCCTGACCGGGCAGGAGGCCCGGCAGCCCTTTTGGGCTCTGCGCAAGCGTGGGCGCTCGTTACTCTGCCGGGATGCCCTACCTGCGTGTCCAGACATGAACGCCGCGCCCGCCGTATTGAACGGCGCGACCGAACCGGATGACCTGCTGCCAACACGGCGCGTGAGTGCGCCCGCGGACCGGGTCGAGATCCTGCCCCTCGATTCGCACGAGATGCGCACCGTCGCCCAGGCTAGCGGGCCGATCTACGAATCCTGGTTGCGCTACTGGCAAACGCTAGCCCCCAACGAACGCGACGCCCTCTCCTACCCGGCCTGGGTGGCCGGTCACCTCGAGGGGCAACTGCGCTCCAAGACGGCCGACACCACCAGCGTGTTGGTGCTATTCGGCGGCGGCGAAGCTCTCAGCCTGCTGCCGGTATCAACGCCGCGGCGCGGGGCGCTGGAGCATGCTCGCGGGTTCAACAGCAAATCTGTCGCGATCGCCCGCCACGATCATTCGGCAGCTCTCGATGCGCTCTTCAGCCGCAAGTTTCCCGAGGGCCGGGTACGCAGTCTGCATCTGGAATCGGTCGAGACCAGTAACGTCTTGCTCGAGATCGACAGCCCCCACGTGCGTGCGCCCATGTGGTTCCGGTCGCTGATCGAACTGCACGACGGCTACGACGCCATGCTGGCGCGCCTCACGTCGAGCAACCGCAACGGGGTTCGGCGACTGCTCAAGAAGATCTCGCGCAAGCACGAGGTCGACCTCGAGACCGTCACCGCCATCGAGCAACTCGACGACGCCTTCGAGCGCTTTCTCCGAGTCGACGAGCGCTCCTGGAAACACGAGGACGGATCCACCCTGCGTACCGATGCTCGACAGCGCGAATCGTTGCGATCCTCGCTTGATCACATGGCGCGGGAAGGGCGCGCCGTAGTCCAGTTCCTACGGGCCGACGGCAACGACATCGCTGCCCAACTGTGCGCCGTCATCGACCGGCAGTTGCTGGTAATCAAGTGCTCATACGACGCCGACTGGTCGTCGTTCGGGGCCGGCAAGCTACTGCTCACCGAGAGCATGCGCACCTGGTGTTGTCAGCACGGTATGGAAGGTCTCAACCTGGTGACCGGGCTCGACTGGCATCTGCAGTGGAAGCCGCGACGCGTCCAGACCGACTCCCTGTGGCTGTTCGCACCGGGGCT
>JAJCXS010000242.1 GCA_029263335.1 Acidobacteriota bacterium
CGGCGGCTCCACCTCGGGCATCGGCACGCGTGTGGAGACCGATCTGGACAACCTGCATGCCCAGGTTCCGCATCTGATGACGGCACGCTGGGCGCACGATCTTCTCGGCGTGCCGATGGCGGTCTGGTATGGCAGCTTCCCCGATCCCACCGGTGTGGGGATTTTTCTGCGCGCGGCGGCCTATCGCGGTCATCCGCAGCGCTGGTTCACTCCCATCACCCAGGCTCACTTCAAGCCCGCTCTCAAGGACAGGTTGGCCACGGAGTACGTGCTGCTGGCCAGCCGTCTGGTCGGAGTACCGTGCCCTCGCCCGGAACCGCTGCCCCTGCGCGACGCGGCAAAGTTGGCGCGCTGGGCCTCGGCGGCGGTTCGCGACAAGGGCGGCTGCGAAATCGTGTGCACGGTCAGCCTGGCGCTGCGCGTCTGCCTGGCCTCGGAGGAGGAAGGCATCGACATTCGTGGTGCCACGTTCTTTGGCGGTGGCGAGCCCTATACGGATGCTCGCCGGGCGGTGTTCGAGCGCGTCGGTGCCCGTTATGTCTCCATCTACATCGCCGAAGACACCGGCCCCATGGGGATCGCCTGCCCCGCATCGCCGGAGGCGGGCGACCAACATCTGCTCGAGGACAACATCGCGCTCATCCAGTATCCGCGCGAGGTGGCGGACTCTGGTGTCGAGGTGAACGCGTTCTACCTGACCACGCTGCGGCCGGCGGCTTCGAAGATTTTGCTCAACGTCGAGAGCGACGACTACGGCGTGGTCGACTCGAGGCCCTGTGGCTGCCCCCTCGAGGCGCTGGGCTACGGCCGCCACATTCGCAGTATCCGCAGTTTCGGGAAGCTCACCGGCGAAGGCGTGACGCTGGTGGGCAGCGAGATGGTACGCATCATGGAGGAAGTGCTGCCACGACGTTTCGGCGGCGGCCCGCAGGACTTTCAGCTACTGGAAGAAGACGACGACAACGGCATCGCCCGCCTGAGTCTCCTGGTACACCCGTCGCTCGATCTTCCTTCCGAGGAGGAGGTAGTCCGCACGGTGCTGGAGACCCTCGGCGAGAGCAGCGTCGCGGCCTCGCTGGCGCGCGTATTCTGGGAGCAGGCCGGAACCTTCCGAGTCGTACGCCAGGAGCCTGTCTGGACGGCCCGAGGCAAACTACTGCCAATTCGTGTGGCCTCGCTGCACGCCGACCCTGTACCCTCTGCATCGCCCCACCCGACCGCGACCGCTTCGACACCGACGCCGGGAGTTCCTTGTGACCGTGCCTGAACTGCCGCCGTCCATCTCACTGCGTCTGGTGCTGGGAGCGGTGTGCCTCGCGCTCACCTCGATGACGGGCTGCGGCCCCGCCGAGAACGCCGTCGGCGATTCCGACCCGGTCCGCATCGTCATGCTGCCGTTCCTGACGCTGGCGCCCTTCCACATCGCGGCCGAAGAGGGCTACTACGCCAAACACGGTCTCGAGGTTGAGTTCGTCCGGCTGAATTCGATCCAGGGGCTGACCGCGGCGCTCGCCCGGGGCGAGGTCGATGCCTCCGGCGGCATGCTCACGAGCAACCTGATGAATGCCATCGCCAACGGTTTGCGCATACGGATGATCGGGACATTCGGCACGCTGCCTGCCGACAGCTGCTCAACCCATAGCTTCGTGGTCCGGCGCGAACTGCAGGAATCCGGCGCCCTGACCGACGCCACGCAACTGCGCGGGCTGAGGCTCGACGCCGACATCGTCCTACCTCACGGGTACTGGGCCGACACGCTGTTGGCCCCGATGGGACTCTCGATCGAGGACCTGGAGGTGAACAACCTGCCCGAACCCGCCTCCGCCGAGGCTTTGCTGCGCGGCACAGTGGATATCGCGGCCGTGGGCGAGCCCTACCAGAGCATGGCCCTCGCCTCGGGCGATGCCGTGCTGTGGCGAGGAGCCGGAGAGCTGACGCCCGACTACCCCGTCTCGGTTGTGCTGTACGGGTCGACTCTGCTGGATGAACGCCGCGACGTGGGCCGCCGCCTGGCCGCGGCGCTGCTGGAAGCCGCCCGCGACTTCGGCGCCGGCAAGACACCTCGTAACCGTGCCCATATCGAGGAGTTCACCGGTCTCACCGCGGAACAAATCGACGCGCTTTGTTTCCCTGTCGTGCCTCACGACGGCCGCATCGACGCCTCCAAGTTCCGCGCGTATCAGGATTGGGCACTGGCCCACGGGCTTGCTGATCGGATCCTGACCGATGACGAGCTGGTGGATCCGAGGTTCATGGAAAGCGCCACCAGCACGCTCACTCAGTAGGACCAAACCCCTTGCGTTTCGAGTGCCAGGAACTCTGCAAGAGCTTCGATAGCAGCCATAGCGAAATCTCGGCGCTCGACCGGGTCTCCTTTGCCGCCGACGATCACGAGTTCGTCAGCATTGTCGGCCCCAGCGGTTGCGGCAAGACGACGCTCCTCAAGCTGATCGCGGGCCTGATCGAGCCCACGGCAGGCCGCGTGCAGATGAGCAACGGCGCCCTGCGCGGTCGCCCGCGAAGCGCCTTCGTCTTTCAGGATCACGGCCTGTTCCCCTGGATGACGGTGCTCGACAACGTCGCCTTCGGCCTCGAAATGCAGGGCGTGGCGCAGGGCGAACGCCTGGAGCGTGCCCGCGCCTTCGTCGAGCGCGTCGGACTGGGGCAATTCGCCGACCATTACCCGCATCAGCTTTCCACTGGCATGCAGCAGCGCGTGGGTATCGTGCGTGCGTTTGTCACCGAGCCGCCGCTGCTGCTGATGGATGAGCCCTTCGGAGCTCTCGATCCGCAGACCCGCCGGGTGCTCCAGGGCGAGTTGCTGCGTCTGTGGGGAGAGCACCGCAACCTCGTCGTGTTCGTGACTCACGATATCGACGAAGCGGTACGCCTGAGCGACCGTGTCCTGGTGATGACGGGCCGGCCGGGGAGCATATGCGACACGATCGACATCCCGCTCGAGCGCCCGCGGGACCTGGCGTCGCGCGAGCCTGCCGAGGTCAGCGAGATCAAGTGGCGAATCTGGAAGCAGCTCGAGCGTGAAGTGCGCGCCAGCCTGGCGATCGCTCGATGAGGAACAACCACCTCGGCACCGCCCCGGGCTCGAAGTTCGAGCGATGGGGGCCGCTATTGACGATCGCGGGAGCCCTGCTGCTGTGGGAAGGGTGCTCCCGCACCGATCTCATTACTTCTACCTTCTTCCCGGCCCCGTCGACGATCTTCGCCGTCATCATGGGCTTGCTGCTCGATGGCCAGATCGCGACCCATGCGGGGGTTACGCTGGCGCGCGTGCTGGCCGGCTTCACGCTCGGAGGTGGCGCGGGATTGATTCTCGGCCTGGCCATGGGCGCATCGCCTCGACTGCACGCCCAGATCGACCCGCTGGTGGCGCTCGTACACCCGACGCCGAAAATCGCAGCGCTGCCGCTCATCCTGGTGATCTTTGGCATTGGTGAAGCCCCCAAACTGGTGCTCGCCGCGCTCGGTGCCTTTTTCCCGATACTGATCAGCACCGTCGCCGGCGTGCAGCAGATTCCACCGACCTACTTCGAAGTAGCCCGCAGTTATGGGGCCGGGCCGCTCAATCTGTTTCGCCGCGTCGTCTGGCCCGGTAGCCTGCCCTTCCTGTTCACTGGCGCCCGGCTGGCGATCAACGTGGCGCTCGTGCTCACGATTGCTGCCGAGCTGGTCGTCGGGCAGTCCGGCCTCGGTCAGAGAACATGGTTCGCCTGGCAGACGATGCGAATACCCGAGGTCTACGCATGGCTGGCGGTCACCAGCGTCGCCGGTGCCACGCTGAGTTTCCTGCTCGGCGGATTAGCGAAAATATGCATGCCCTGGGAGCATATCCGAGCGGTAAAACGCCGCTAAGATACCAACAGACAGTCGGGTCCGAATAACTCCCCCAAACCATCGGAAGTTGCAATGAGCACTCGCGGTGTCGCGCTACTCTCCATGGCTATCGCCGTGTCCCTCCTCTCATCTGTCGCCACCGCGCAGACGACCACCGGCACCGCCGATGGCGTCGTGCTCGGCCCTGACGGAGGGCCGCTACCCGGGGTGGCAGTCGTCGCCAACAGCCCGTCACTGATCCGGCCCGATCTGACCGTCTTTTCGAACGATCTGGGTTACTACCGGCTCTCGCTTCTTCCCCCTGGCGTCTACACGCTGGAATTTCGTCTCGAGGGCTTCAGGCTTCGTCAGCAGAACGCCGTGGTCGTACGTGTCAACCAGACGACGGCAGTCAACGTTTCCCTGGAAATCGCCCCGATAGAAGAGGTGCAGGTCGTCGTTGGCCAGGTCCCGACCATCGATCCCTCCAGCGCCAAGCTGGCCTTCACCTACGACCAGGAGTTGGCGGAGAACATTCCGACGGCGCGCAACATGCACGACCTGTTCGCCACCGTTCCGGGTGTGGAGAGCGTCAACAACCTGGGCGGTGGTTTCCAGCCGGGCACGATTGAGGTTCAGAACGTACTGGGCGCCGGCGAACGGTCGAGTTCGTATCGCCTCGACGGCGGCAACACGACCGATCCCGCGGGCCAGTGGAACATCCAGGGCTTCATGCCCTACGACGTCATTCAAGAGGTCCAGGTCATCAAGGCGGCCAAGCCGGCGGAGGTCGCGTTCCAGGGTGGCCTGTTCAACGTCATCACCAAGTCGGGAGGCAACAGCTTCTCCGGCCAGCTCGGCGGCTACTTTTCGGAAGACGGCCTCGCGGCCACCAACACGCAGAGCACCGATGGCGGCGATGTGGGCAATGAGCTGGTCAACGAGTACGAGCTGACGGCCAGCGTCGGTGGCCGACTCATTCGCGACAAGCTCTGGTGGCACGTCTCTGGCCGGTATCAGGACGGCACCAGTCGTCTCGCGACGTTCCCGGTTGATATCGACGATCGCATCGCCGGGTTCTCCGGCAAGCTGACATACCAGCCGAATGACGACCACCGCATCAACGCGTTCGCCACGGGGTGGGACCAAGAGGTCAGTCACTTCTTCTTCGGCTTCTCGCCGACGCTCTCCCGCAACGAGTTGGCGTCTTCGTTCCGCCCCCTCAACTCCAAGAGCATCGGCGCGCGCTGGTCGGCCACTCTGTCCGATCGAATCGTCGCGGAGGCCGGGCTCAACTACACCAAGCATGGCTTCGATCAGCGGCTGCAGCCTGGTGGCGGCGTAGCCACGGTCGATCTGGTCACTGGACTCCGGTCCAACAGCTCCGGTGTGAGCGCCGGGGCGCTGCGTGATCAGGACAACGATCTGTGGAGCTTCACAGGTTCGCTCTCCTGGTATGTGCCCGACGCCGCCGGACGCCACGAGCTGAAAGCCGGCTTCGAGTACCTGCCAACGACTAGCAAAATCGGTTTCGACGAGCCTGGCGACCATCAGCTGCACACACTGTTCGGGCGAAAATTCGCGGTTCGCTTCCTGAACACGCCGACGCAGGCGATCTGGGAGAACGACCTGATCTCGGCCTACGTCCAGGATGCTTGGACCATCAACGATCGACTGACGATCAACGCCGGCCTTCGTTTCATGGACACTCAGGCGGGCACGCCGGAGCAGACGGCTGGCGGCGGCGCCTTCGCCAACACCGCCCTGGCCGACAGGTTCCCGGAAATGCGAGCGACGACACTCGCGCCCAAGGAACTCATCTCGTGGAGCACGATCGAACCTCGCTTCGCGGTGAGCTATCTGCTCGATAGCAACGGCCGCAGCAGCGCGCGCGCGGGCCTTTCGCGTTACTACCACAACTTGCCGAGCTTCGGCATGTTCGTGCTCACGCAAGCGTTCCCCAACACCTGGGTAACGAGGTGGGACGACGCCAACAACGACGGTGCGTTCCAGGTTGGCGAGGAGGGAAACCTCCTGTTCAGCTTTGGCGGCCAGCTCAACGATGTCGACCCGAACATCAAGCGGCCCTATTCGGATGAGTTCGTAATCGGCATCAGCCACTCACCTTCGGACGATGCGCAGGTGAGCGCGAACTTCATCTACCGACGTGACCGCAACGTGACCGCTACGATCGATACCGGCGTGCCGTTTAGCACGTACACACCGGTTGACGTGGTGGACCCGGGCCCGGACGGTGTCGGCGGCACCGGCGACGACGGCGTGCTGACGGTGTTCGCGCAAGACCCGGACACCATCGGAGACTCGCGACTGTTGCTCACGAATCCCGAGGGCAACAACAGGACCTACAAGGGCATCGAACTGGTCGCGTCCAAGCGCTTCTCGGATCGCTGGCAGGGCGTTGCTTCCTTGATCGTCGCGGAGATGAAGGTAATTCAGCCCACCGTCGCGCTATCGACCGCCGGTCTGTACGACAACCCGAACGGGCTGATCAACGCCGAGGGCCTGGATCCGGCCCATCAGTCGGTGCAGGTCAAACTGCAGGGCACGTACGAGTTCGACTTCGGCCTTGGCGTGAGTGGTTTGTATCGCTTCCGCAGCGGCAACCGCTTCACGCGGGAGCTCGCGGTCGTCGGCCTACCGCAGGGCCCGTTCAACGTGCGAGCGGAGTCACGCGGCGCCTCCACTACTGACAGTCTCAACGTGCTCGACCTGCGGCTCGAACAGGCGTTCGAGATGAACTCCGGCCGCATCGGCCTGATCCTCGACGCATTCAACCTGCTGAACGTCTCCCCGTCGGTCGACGAAGGGATCATCACGGGCGTGAACTACGGCCAGGCACTGTCCATCCTGTCGCCCCGCGTGGCCAGGGTCGGCGTTCGCTACACCTGGTAGCCCGCCAAGCCAACGACAGCGCCCGGACAGCGCGGTGATAAGCTCGCCGCTGGCATCAATAGGTGCCAGCGGCGGCTTGCTGCGCGTGCGCAAGTTCCTGAACCCTGACCCTCTCGCCGTTTGGAGCGTTTGATGGCGGACCCCAGACGTCCTGCGCGGCAGGGAATGCTCCAGGGCGTCCTCGCGACGCTCATCGCCGAAGGTCTGGCGCTGCCGGTCGGCCTCATCACCGCCACCATACTCACGCGCTGGCTCGGCCCGGAGAGCTACGGCCACTTCACCGTCACGGCCACGACGCTGGCGATCACCGAGTGGCTACTGATCGCCATTCTGGCCCGTGCGGTGGTGCAGTTCGTTGCCGAAGCCGCCGACTGGCATGCGGTCGCGGCCACTGCCTTCCGGGTTTACGTGGGTACCGGCCTGGCGATCGGCCTGCTCTTCTGGCTGCTGGCTGGACCGTTCGCGGCCGCACTCAACGACCCGCAACTGGCGAGCTACCTTCGTCTCTTCGCCATACAGATTCCTCTGTTCGCGGCCGGCGCCGCGAGCCGCAGCATCCTCGCCGGGCAGGCGCGCTTCCGCCAGCAGGCAGCCGCCGTGGCCGCCGGATGGTGTGCCCGGGCGGTCTTTGTAGCCGGCTTCGTGATCATGGGCTGGGGCATTCGGGGTGCCATCCTGGGGAGCATCTTCGGCACCGCGGCGGGCACGGCCATCTCAGTTGTCCTGGTCGGCGGAGCGGTGTGGGGTCCGGCTCGCTTCCCGGCTCGAAAACTCCTGCACCTGGCCGTTCCCACCTTCGCGGCCATGCTCAGCGCGCGACTCCTGGACCAGATCGGAATCTGGGTCCTGCAAGCCGTTGGCGATCAGCAGGCCGAGGTCGGCTTCTACGGGGCGGCGATGAACGTGCTCATGATCACCGGGGTCGTCGCCGCAGCAGTGGCTCCTGTGCTCATCTCGGGTCTCACCGCCGCCAGGCACTCCAACGATGAGCCCGCGGTGCACCGGCTCTCCACCGGAGCCATTCGCTTCGGCCTCGCCCTCTTTCCATTCGCAGCGATCGTTGCGGGTTCCGCCGGCGAGATCGTCGCGCTGCTGTTCGGGCCCGAGTTCGCGCCCGCGGCACCGCTCGTGGCACTGCTCATCTTCGCGGCGATCGCACGGGCCAACATGGCGGTTGTCTCGGCGCTACTGATCGGGCTCGGCCGCGCATGGACCGCCGCCCTCATCGCCCTGCCACTCCCCCTTCTTGCGGCAGTGGTGCACGCACGCGTCGTACCGCGCAGTGGCGCGGCGGGCGCCGCTACGGTGACCCTCGCCTTCGGCATTCTGGGAGCGGTACTGAGCATGGTGGCCGTGGTGGCTGTAGGCGCATCAGAAACGCCCGTCCGCACGGTGTTTCGTAGCGCAGCTCTCTCCGCCGTGGTTTACGCCGCGGCAGTCCTGGTGCCGGCCCCGGGCATGGCCGTGGTGGCCAAGGGAGCGGTCCTCACTCTGGTAGCCCTCGGAGGGTTCGTCATCGCGGGCGAGCTGACCCGAGAAGAGTTCGACGGCATCCGCGCCGCCGTGTTGTCGCGGCAGGGCGGGTAGCCGCGCCGCTAGCGCACCCGCAGCGAATCGATGGCGAAGCGGCGACGATCCATGGAACCCACGGTGACGGTCGCGGTCGCGGCGCCCCGGCTCTCCAGAACCGACCCCACGGCGGCGCCCTTGACAGCCACTCCGGCGACCACGAAGGACGCATCATTCGCGGTCGAGCCTAGCCCGAGTTCCGAGATCGCTGTCATCATCCGCGAAACTGTCTCCGCATTCGCCGGCGAGCCGATGGCAACGGCTACCGCTACCACGCCTCCCTCCGGAACGGTCGCGACGAACTCTTCGATCTCCCCGGTCGCTTCACCGTCAAGGCAGGCGCCAGAATACTCATTGACTGCGTCCCCCGTTGCCGAGTCGAGAAGGACAAGCCAGCAGGGCGCTTCGCGGCGCGTTCGCACTCCGTTGATCTCGATGACGTTTGCCGCCAGCGAGGCAGAAACGGTCACGTCGGCGGCCAACTCGGCTCCGCTGGTGCCAACTCGATTGGGCGCCTCGCCGGGGGCGAACAGATAGTCCGCACGAATCTCCATCGTGTTCTCTCCGGCGATAATGTCGGTGGCATCAAAGCCGAATCGCTGAGTCGATCGCAGCAGCAAGTCCTGCTCGGAGAACTCTCCTATGCGGCGGCCGTTCATCAGCACCAGAAGGCGCCCTGGCTTGCCCTGGCTGCCGCCAGAAAGCGCGCCGGTCAGGACGACGGAGTTCAGCCTCCCCTCCAGCGCCGTGTGGGGCCAGCGGCGAAAGATGCGGGTGCCGCGTCCGCGATCGAACAGTTCGTACACAACGTCGTCGCCGTCGCGGATGCGCAACTCGAGCGCATCGCCGAGATCGTCGATCCGCCGTCGTACACGGGCGAGTTCGGCGACCGAGTAGAACTCCTCCCGGACCACGACGTAGCGCGGCCTGGAGTACTCCCACAGGAGGTCCATCTGTAGGCGCGTCAGATCCTCCCGAGCGCGCAACCGGCGAACTGCCGGCGGGCGCAGAAACCCTCTGCCGTCGACGTTGCGGCGATCGTAGTACTGCTGGCTCGCATGGATTGCCCAGTAGTTGCCGTGCAGTGGAAACTCGATCACGGCGCCTTCCCCGGCCTCCTCGGCAAGCCATCGATCGGCCCCCGTCGGCGGCGGGACCGCCGCGAGCTCCGGCATGGCAAAGGCCAGATCGATATTGAGCGCCACCAGAGCAAGGCCGACCATGAGCGTCGCCTGACGCCATCGCAACGATTTCTGCCAGCCCGCAATCACGAAACCGCCGAGGACCGCCAGGCCCAGCGCCAGCAGTAGCGAGAACCTCGCTGGGGCGCGCATGAGCAGCGGCACGGGCAACAGGTCGAGGCGCCACAGCCCCGAGCCAAGATCCACAGCCCCGGCCATGACGCGCGGTCCCAACGCCAGCAGGGCGCCGCTCACCGCCAGGGCCGCATAGGCGCGCATAGCGATTGTCCGGGACGAAACCGACGGCGAGGCAGACTCCTGAGGAGTTGCCGTAGCGGCGCGCCATAGGCTCGCGGCCGCCACGGCCAACGCGCATAGCACCCACGGCGCCAGTGGCCGCAGTACGGACAGCAGCGGAGTCATGGTGGGACCGGCCCACGCCGCCGCGAGGGTAAGGCCCAGCAACGCTGCCGCTACCCGCTGCCCCCAGCCCAGACTCGCCGGTAGGGCACGGCGCCGGCCGAGTTTTCGCAAGCCGAGGAACGCCGGCAGGGCGAACAACAGCGTGACGATGCCAGGAAAGATCGCCGGGAGGTTCGTCGACAACAGTGCCGCATACGGCGCTCGCGACTCCTTTGGTAGACCGATCAGGCCGGTAGGCACATCTACCGAACTCTTGACGATGTTCTCGACAGGCATGGTCCCCTCGCGAACCGGAGGCCACCTTCGTCCGATCTCGACGTAGGAGCTAACGAGCGGCAACAGTGCGCAGGCACACAGCAGGGCCGCCAGCGCCAATCCGCCAAGACGCCGCGAGTCCCGCTCCCCCGCCGCCAGCAACCAGACGGCGACCACGGCCATGGCGATGCCGCCGATGATCATGATGTGCCACGAAGACGCTGCTACCAGCAGCGCACCGGCGAGTAGCCCGAGCCATCGCCGCACGGTGGGCCGCTCCAGGTAGGCATGTACGCCGAGGAGCCCCAGCGGCACCCATTGGGTGGCGAGCACGTGCGAATGCGGCAGGTTGTAGATCCTCGCCGCGCTGAACGCGAAGGCGCATCCGGAGAATAGACCGGCCAGCAGCGAGCCCGTGAGCCGGTACACCAGGATGCACATGAAAAGCCCGCTGAGAAAGAAGGTCGCCATGAACACGACATTGAACGTACCGACGACGCTCAAGCCGACGCTGACCAAAGGCACGGCCAACAGCGCGTTCCCCAGCTGATGGTCCACGACGGCCAGCGTGCCGCTGTGCGGGTAGAAGGCACTGCCGTTCATCAGGTGAAGAGGGTCGCTGGCCAGATTCCGGGCAAGGTCATGCTGCGCCCACATCATGGTCTTCGGGTCGGAACCCGGTTGCATGTGCGTGACGACATCGCGCGCCAGGGGCCAGGTATGCAGCGCGGTCAGACCCGCGAAGAACAAAATCACGCCGAGCCATCGGAGGGTGGGCCGCAACTGCCAACTCCTGACGTTCAGAATCAACGTAGCCGCCCTTGATTCTCGCACGCGCGCGGCCTCGCGCGTCTCCCGCAGGCTCGGCAAAACCGATCGGCCGCGGGCCACTACAATCAGGGGAATGGTCCGACCCGACAGGCCGTCGAGGCCCGGCGTCAGCGGAGTGTGCCTCAGTGCAGCCAGTCATCACGTCGAACGACCCTGACGGGACTCGCCATCACGTGCTGGTCGCGGGCGCGGGACCCGCTGGCCTGACCGCCGCGTACGAGCTGACCCATCGTGGCGCCAGCGCGATCGTCTTCGAGCGCGACACGATTGTCGGCGGCCACGCGCGAACCGCTGTTTTTCAGGGCTACCGCTTCGACATGGGCGGCCATCGCTTCTTCACCAAGATCCGGCGTGTGCAGGAGATATGGGACGAGCTGATGGGCGACGACATGCTGCGCGTCAAACGGCTGTCGCGCATCTACTACAACCGTCGGTTCTTCCGGTACCCATTGCAGATTGGCAACGTGCTGCGCGGGCTGGGTCTGTGGAACAGCTTCCTCATCGGTCTGAGCTACCTCTACGCGCTGGCCTTCCCCTGCCCTGCCGAGGACACCTTCGAGCAGTGGATCATCAACCGATTCGGCCGCCGGCTGTACCGGACGTTCTTCAAGAGCTACACCGAGAAAGTCTGGGGCATTCCCTGCGACCAGATTGGTGCTGATTGGGCTTCCCAGAGGATCAAGGGACTGTCGATGCGCAAGGCGTTGCTGCACGCGGTCGTGGGCGATCGTAGCGGGACGTCGAAGACGCTGATCGATGAGTTCCAGTACCCGCGCCTCGGGCCCGGCATGCTCTGGGAGCGCATGGCGGATGCGATCGACCGCGACGGCGGCGCGACCCACCTCGGTTCGTCGGTCCAACGAATCCTACGAGACGGAGACCAGGTGACGGGCTTCGTCGTCGGCCAGGGTGATAACGTCAACACCATGACCGGCAGTGCCTATATCGGCAGTATGCCGATGTCCGTGGCCGTGCGCATGATGGACCCGCCCGCCCCCGACGAGGTACTCGACGCCGCCAACGCGCTCAACCACAGGGACTTCCTCACGGTTTGCGTCATTGTCGAGGGCGAGGATCTGTTCCCCGACAACTGGATCTACATCCACGACCCGACGGTTCACATGGGCCGCCTGCAGAACTTCAAGAACTGGAGCGCGGAGATGGTGCCCGAAGAGGGCCGATCCAGTCTTGGCGCCGAGTACTTCGTTACCCGCGGAGACGAGCTGTGGAGCATGGCCGATTCCGATCTCGTCGCGATGACCGCGCGAGAGCTGGAACAGCTGGGGATCCTGGACGCCGACCAGGTGGTTGACGGCGTGGTGTACCGGCGCGCCAACGCCTACCCGGTTTACGACGGCGATTACAAGCAGCACCTGCAGACGCTCGAGCGGTTCTTCCGGCGCTTCAGTAACCTGCAGATGGTGGGGCGCAGTGGCCTTCACAAATACAACAACCAGGACCACTCGATGCTCACCGCGATCCTGGCCGTAGAGAACCTGTTCGGTGCCCACCACGACGTTTGGGCAGTCAACAGCGACGACGAGTACCACGAGGAAGATTCTTCGCGCCCTGCCGCCCGGGCCGCCGGCGCCTAGAGCTTGTCGAGCAGGTCGTTGGCCACGTGGTGCTGATAACGGCTCCACACGATCCGCAGGTACGCCGCAACAGCGACGTTGCGGAGCCTTGCCAGACCGTTTCCCACCCCATATCCGACCAGCAGGCCCGCGACGAGGCCAAGCACTAGGCGAGCCGCGAGGGACTCGACACCCTGCAGCGGCCGGGCCAGCATCGTCACGACGGCGCCGGTATCGCCGCCAGTCGCGGCCAGGCTAGTTGCCACCATCGCCGCCAAGGCGAGAAGGCACCCTGTTACCAAGCCCACCCGGCGAGGATTCATGCGACGAAGCAACCCCGCGTAGACCCCGCTCAGCTGTCCTTTCTCGGCATCTTTTCGTGCGCTGCCCATGGCACGAGTATAGGTCACTGGCCTGCTCCGGCGCGCAGCCGGCGCCCGAGCCGTCGCACGGCCAGATACGCACGCGCCGGCGGGCTGTCCAGTCGCAGTCCTGCCGGCCACCGACGCAGGTAGAAGGCATCCACGCGGGGCAGGTCAAAGCCGTCGGCGAGATCCGCTTCGGTCGCGACAGCGAGGCGAGTTGAAAACGCTGTCTGGTACACAGACCTCGCGGCTTCCACTACCTCAGTGCTGCTGGCGCCATAGGGGTAAGCCAGCGATCCGACGCTTGTATCCAGGCGTTCCTCAAGCGATGTACGGCTCCTCCGCAGCTCCTCGAGAAGTCGCGCCGGCTCCAGCGACGTCAGACGTGAGTGGCCCCAGCCGTGCGACCCGATTTCCCAGCCCGCGTCGCACAGCGTCGCAAGTTCGCGCCAATCCATCAGTCCCATGGTCGGGACCCAGGAGGCTTGGCCGGGCCACTGATTGTCCTCGCCACAGCGCCCGGCGATGGCAAACACTGTGGCGGAGAACCCGAGATCGCGGAGAACCGGGGCGGCACTCTCGATGACGTTGCGATAACCGTCATCAAAACAGACACCGAACCGTAGTGCGCCTTCCGAGTTCGTTGGCGAAACTGCCTCATCGAGCCTGCAGCCGGTCCAGCCGGCACTCGCCAGGTTCTCCATCAGGCGGCGGAAGACAACCGGGGTCAGTGAAATCGGCGAACCGCTATCGTCGATCGAATGGAACGTGAGGATCGGTAAGCGCCGGGTCATCTCGCCAGCTCCCCCACGATGTCCTCATAGCGCGCCATGTACGCCGCCTCGGACAGCTCTCTTTCGACGAACTGCCGGCCCTTGTGACCGAGGCGGCCGCTCAGCTCGGGGTCCGCCGTCCACTCTCCGGTGACAGCCGCGATTTCGTCCGCGGAGCGGAAAACGGCGCCGGCGCCACTTGCCTCGACCAGTTCCGCCCCGCCGCCAACAGGACTCGCCAGCACCGGCGTGCCATGCGCAAACGCTTCGGCCACGACCTGGCCGAAGACCTCGTAGCCCGCCGACGGCATGAGCAGGCCCACCGCGTCGCGGTACAGCACGCCGAGTGTCTCCTCGTCACAGTGGCCGAGAAACCGGATGGCCGGATGAGAACCGTAGCGGCTCCTCAGCTCTTCCCCGTCGGGACCGTCGCCAGCAACCCACAACGGCGCCGCGAACTCCCTGTCGGCGAAGTGCTGCAGCAGCGTGTCGATACCCTTGACGGCGTCCAGACGTCCCGCGTACAGGAAGTATGGCTCCATCTCGGCGTCGCGCCCACCACGTCGAGCGGCGCTGGCCGCGTACGCGTCGGGAAGAAAATGTGGAAGAACCTCTCCAGCGTTGTCCACGCCATGCTCGTGATACACCCGCTGCGTGACCTGGCTCGGGTAGAGCATCCGATCCACGCTGTTCATGCAGCGTTCGCGCAGAGCCCGCCGACGCCAAAGTTGTGGCGGACGCCCGGCGCGGAGCGTGCACCGTAGGCACGTGCGCTCGCGGCAGATCTCGCGGTTATAGCGAAACAACATGTGGGTAGGACACACCAGCCAGTACTCATGCGGTGTGTACAGTTTCACACCGGTGCCAAGCCGCAGCCCGCGCACGCCGGCGATCAGCGAAACGTTGTGGAAATGCACAACCGATGTGTAGCCTGGCCGCGTCGGCAGGATCATCCGTTCCAACCTGCGCCGCGACAGCACCGGGCCGCCGCACTGATGAACCAGCAGCGTCTCCAGCGCGCCACCCTGCCCGTCGATCGCGCGAACGCTAACGCCACCCTCATCGTTCTCTTCGCGCCGACTGACCTCGCGTACCCGGTTGAGCAGCTCGAAGGCCCGCGGCGCATGAAGAACGCGCACCTCGTGCCCGCGTCGTGCCTGGGCCATCGCTAGCCGCTGCACTTGAACACCATCACCGCCAAACGACGTCGGAGGGTAGAAGGTAGTGATATGCGTGACCGACAGCCGTCCGTCACCTTCGCCGGCGGCGCTCACTGTGCTTCCGGCTCCAGCACCGTTACCGCGACGTCGGGATGCACACGCTGTCGGGCCACGGAACGGCCGAGCGCATAGGCCGCGACGCCCGTCAGGAGTCCCAGGCCCTGATACCAGTACATCAGCGGCAGAAACGCCGCCGCGCGAGCCGCAAACCCCAGGCCGAAGCGACGGGACGCGGCAAGCAGGAAGGCCGCGTTGAACGACCACACGAGTAGCAGGATCGCCGCGGTCATCGGCCACGCCACTGGCCACCCGAGCATGATTGCCAATGCGCCGAGCGGCAGGAGCCAGGCGAGTACCACGCTGCCGACATTGCCGGCCCGCGTATTCATCTGGAATCGGAACACACGCTCGCGAAGCATCAGCCCGGTCCACGGGATGGCGCGATTGAAGATGTCGGACCGCACCAGCTGGGCGAACGTGTAGGTCTTCAGATGAACCAGCTGTATCGCCGGCTCGAAGCGAATGCGCAGACCGCGCTGCACCATGCGGTAGCCGAGCGCGATGTCCTCGATGCTGGCAGCGCCAAATGCAGGCTCGAAGCCGCCAAGATCGGCGAACACCCGACGACGAATCGCCATGCGCCCGCTGTCCAGCGTCGCGCCTTCGCCGGCGGCCATCTGATGCACGAAGTGGTGCTGGAAGTTCTTGAAGCGCGAAAAGAAGCCCGGTGCCGGCGTGTCAGCCGTCAGGCTGCCGACCACCGCATCAATACCGGGAGAGTCTCGCAGTGCTGCGACGAATCGCCGTACGGTACCCGTCTGGACGATCTCGTCGGCATCGATGAAAACCAGGATCTCGCCACGGGCGTGAGTTGCGCCGATGTTGCGACAGTTCGCCGCCATGACGTTCGAGCCGACTCTGACAACCCGGCACGGGTAGCGTCGGGCAACAGCCACCGTATCGTCGACCGATGCATCGTCAACGACGATGACCTCGAAGCGTGCCCCTTCCGACTGGAAGACCGACTCGAGGCAGCCCGCCAGCGTCGCGCTGGCGTTATGGGCCGGGATTACGATCGTTGCGTCTGGGTCCAACGGAACTCGATGCTGGCGCTTGGTCGACCTCGGAACGAGAGAAGCCCCGCCGCTCGCGGACCTAACCGTCGAGCGGCGGGATGCCCCTAACCTTAATCCCCAGGCCCGACCACGACCGTGCGTACCTCGCCGGGCTCGCCATCGGTGACGTAGACCACCAACACGGCGCCACCCAGAGGAGTAACCGCCAGCATGCCGGAGACTACGTCCTCACCATCGGCGTGGAGTTCGAACGACTTCGACGTTGTCTTACCGTCAGCGCTGCGATCCACGGCCAGCAGGGTGCCCTTCTTGGCGTCGACCCACACCACCAGGAACGTTCCGTCCTGTTGCGGCGCGACTCCGATGGCACCGGCCTTGGCACCCTTGAGTTTGGCGGCCTTGCCCGAGAGGGCCCCGGCCGAGTCGAGCTCACCGGTCTTGACCTTGGTGCCACCCCGAATCACGACGATGCCGGAGGCCTCATCGTTGATCGCGGCAGCCATGCCCACGCCCTTCTTGGAGGCCTTGTCCACGCCCGTGTCTACCGTCGTGGCCGCACCCTTCTCGACCAGCGCCAGGCCTGGCTCGTCGCCCTTGGCGACGTCGGCCGTCGCCAGCAGTAGTCGTCCACTGTCAAGGGCACCGCTGGCAAAGCCGAGCGCCGCAGCGAATTCGCCGACGACATCGGAAGAGAAACGTCCGACCGCGCGGCGCTTCACCTTGCCTTTGGTGTCGAGTTCATCAATCGCTACGCCGGCACTCGTTCCCGACGCGATCAGGAAGCGCCCGAGGTCGGCATCCCAGTCGGGCACCGGACCGGTGGAGTCGGCGGCGACCTCGACGGGCTTCTTGAACAGTTTGTTGACCTTCGACTTGAGTACCTGTGCCATCGCCGCGTCGTCCGGTGACGTCCACGTGACGACGAACCTCTTCTTCTTGGTGGCGTAGGCGGCACCCACGCCATGGGCCTCGTTCACGCCGCCCGAAGCGAAGTTCGCCGCTTTCTTGATCGGCGATCCTTCGTCGTCGACGAGCCAGCCGACCAGGCCGCCAGCTGCCTTGGCGCCATCGCGTGTAACCGCACCCTCTCCCCACACGATGAAGGCCTCGTCGCGGTCGACATCCGCGGCCGCAGCCAGGGCGAATGGTGCGACGCTGGGCTCCAGAGTGCCGCGACCGAGAATGCGTCCTCCGCCACCCGGGGTGTCCGACGCGTCGCCGGGGAAGGTCAACGCGTTAATCTCTACGATGTTGGAGGCTCCGTCGCCGTCGGAATCCTGTCCCTCGATGGCTGAGAAGCTCTGACCGGCCCCATCAAATGCAGCGCCGTAGGAGTTCAGATCGCTGCCACCGCCGTCATGGCACAGCGCGCAGTCATCCAGCCGAGTACCACCGATGTTCGGGTACTCCGCACGGGCGTCTGTAAGCAGGTCTGGAAGCGCGTTGACCGGCGTGAGCCAGGCTGCCAGTGCGAAGACTAAAACGGCCGATCCGATCAACAACCTACGCATGACCATCCCCTTTTGCGTAAATCCGACGAGAACATCCTGTATAGGAATAGCCTAACCGCGTGGTAGCTCGCGGGCTAGCGATATTCAGCACAGATCGGGCCGCTGGATTAGGATGCGCCTAGCCGCCTTCTTCTGTCCTTCGGTCAACCGCAGATCCAATGTCCGACGTTTCCGCCAGCGACGCGCTGATCAGGACAATCCGAGAAGCGATCATCGGCGATGACGAGGCGCTTGACGGCCCCTTCGGTGTCCGTCGCCTCACCTATGCCGACTACACGGCGTCGGGACGTTCGCTCGCGTTCATCGAGGATTACCTGCGCCAGGAGGTAATGCCGAAGTACGCGAACACACACACTGAAATTTCGGGCACGGGTCTGCAGACCACGGCTTTTCGAGAGGAAGCCCGCACCATCATCCGCGACGCCGTCGGCGCGACCGATGAGTACGCTGTGATTTTCTGCGGCTCGGGTGCCACCGCCGCGATCAACAAACTCCTGGGCATCCTCGATCTGCGCATTCCGGCCGGGCTCGACGAGCGTTACGGCCTGTGCGACTGCATACCCTGCGACGAGCGACCGGTCGTCTTCGTCGGCCCGTACGAGCACCACTCGAACGAGCTGCCGTGGAAGGAGAGCATCGCCGAGATCGTTCTCATCGGCGAGGACGGTAACGGCGATATCGATCGGGCGACACTGCAGCGCGAACTCGAGCGCACAGCGGAGCGCCCCCTGCGCATCGGCGCCTTCTCGGCCGCCTCCAACGTGACCGGGATCATCTCGGACGTTGCCGGCATCTCCCGGCTTCTGCACGAGCACGGCGCGCTGGCCTTCTGGGACTATGCCGCCGCCGGCCCGTATCTCGAGATCCGCATGGAGGACGGGACCGCGTCGAAAGACGCCATCTTCTTGTCGCCGCACAAGTGCATCGGCGGGCCGGGCTCGCCAGGCATTTTGGTGGTTCGCCGCGACTTGTGTAAGAACAAGGTGCCGGCCGAGCCCGGCGGCGGTACGGTGCTGTGGGTGACCCCCTCTGACCACGCCTATCTCGAAGATGTCGAACATCGAGAAGAAGGTGGCACACCCAACATCATCGGCTCCATCCGAGCCGGGCTGGCCTTTCAGCTCAAACAGGCCGTCGGCGTCGACCTGATCCGCGAGCGCGAAGAGGAGTTCGTAGGCCGAAGCATCGCGGCGTGGTCGGACAACGAGAACATCGTGGTCCTCGGCAACCCCGCCCACGAGAGGATCTCGATCGTGTCCCTGCTTTTCGCTCATGGCGATCGCTACTTGCACTGGGGATTCGTAGCCTCGCTGCTGAACGATCTGTTCGGCATCCAGGCACGCGGCGGCTGTTCGTGCGCCGGCCCCTACGGGCACACCCTGCTCGACATCGACATGGAGACTTCGCGCGCCATGGCGGATGTGATCAACCATGGCTTCGAAGGGATGCGCCCTGGCTGGGTGCGGCTCAATTTCAACTACTTCATTAGCCGAGCCGCCTGCGACTTTCTGGTTCGCGCCATCGATTTCGTCGGCAGGCACGGTTGGCAGTTCGTACCGCTGTACGAGTTCTGTCCCTGCTCCGGACGATGGAATCATCGGGCCGGTTATCCGGAGCCGCCCATGCGGCTGAGCGACATCTCCTACACAAGCGGCGCGATGCTCTACGAATCACACCATACGCATCTGTCTGAAGACGTCTTCGACGGTTATCTCGCAGAGGCCGACGCGATCCGACAGAAGTGGCTCCAGGAAGCCGGCGGCGAGTCGTTGCCGGTGCCGGAGTTGGACGAAGCGTTTGAACGCTGGCGGTGGTTCCCGCTGCCGCACGAAATCCTGCCGGAACTTCAGGGCAAGGGTCGCTGCTGCGAGGGCCGCGGGCACCTGGCCCCCCAACGCACCTGAAGACGCCGCTTCGCCTGGCCGCTGCCCCTCAGGCAGCCTCGCGCGCCGTCGGCAACTCGTAGTGCCCGGGCTTTACCCTCACGAGTTCGCCCTGGCGCACCATCGTCGAGAGCGCCACGTCGACCGCATGGGGTGTCACGCAATCCGTCGCAGCAATGATCTGCTTGCGAGCCAGCGGGCCATCCGCCTGACTGAGAGCGCTGTGTACCGCCTGTCTGGCGGTGATACGTCCATTCGATGACTTCCGCGGGGCGCGGCGCTGCGGCACCGGGCCAGGAGGTTCCTTTGAAACCGAACTCTCGTGGTCGAGCGCCGGAGCCGCCGCGGAAGTGGCGGTGGAGTCCTCGATCTGTTCGCTCGGGCCATCCAATGCCGCCAGCGCCGCCTTCAGGCGGTCTCGCTCCCGGCATACAACCTCACGCTTGGCATCCAGTTCCGCCAATGATGACTGGGCCGCCGAGATGAGGTCTTCGAGGCTGGCACGAAGATCGTTCGCGCTGGCGGGAACACCCCGAGCTTGTCGGAGCTCATCCATCTCCTGGCGCATCGAACGCAGCACGTCCAACAGACGGGCACGCGTCGTCGCGGACCAGTTCGGGCACTTCTCGAGTTCGTCGAGGCTCAGTCCACGAAACATCGACGGAAAGTCGTGGGCCAACGTTCTCTCTCCTCTAAAAAGAATTGACGGACCTGTCGGGAACTGCACAGTAGAAGACGTACGGCCTGAATAGGTCCTCTTGCGTTTGATTTCGCGCCGATGCGTTTCTTCGCTCAGGGAACTCGAAGCGCTTTCATGGCGAACCTCACCTGCGAACGAAGAAACGGCCCCGAGACGCTTCGTCTCGAGGCCGTTCTAGCATCGCTGGGGACGGCGCCGCCGGGCGCGCGTCCACCGCTCAGGCAATTAGTCCATCAACTCGCCGAGGCGTGCTTCGGTGTTGGCGCGCTGGCCTGCGGCCCAGGACTGCATGGCGTTGGCGGCATCACCGGCGCGAACCATCTCGAGGTGCGCACCCACTTGCGCCCAGTTGACGACGCTGAAGAACGCCTGCAGGTACTCCGGACGCCGGTTCTGATAGCGAAGGTAGTAGGCGTGCTCCCAGACATCGACGCCGAGCAGCGGCAGGCTGCCTTCGGTGAACACCGGGTTGTCCTGGTTGGCCGTCGTCGTCACCTTGAGCGCGCCGCCGGCATCGACCACGAGCCAGGCCCAACCGCTGCCGAACACTCCACCTGCAGCAGCCGTGAAGGCGGACTTGAATTCCTCAAACGAGCCAAACGCCGCACTGATCTCGTCGGCGAGCGCGCCGTCGGGTTCACCGCCGCCGTCGCCGCTCATGAGGGTCCAGAACATCGAGTGATTGACGTGACCGCCACCGTGCTTCTGAACCGCCGGCTTCAGGTCCTGGGGTAGAGCATCGAAACCGATCAGTAGCTCGAAGGCCGACTTGCCCTGCAGGTCAGGGTGGCCTTCGAGCGCTACGTTCAAATTCGTGACGTAAGCCTGGTGATGCTTACCGTGATGGATTCCCATCGTTTCGGCATCGATATGAGGCTCGAGAGCATCATGCGCGTACGGAAGATCGGGAAGCTTGTGAGCCATGGCGACAAACCCTTGTCGAGGCGAGCGAAGTCGACAGCACGACCGTGGAGGAAATCCGACATCCGCTCGCGGGATAGCTTGAGGTGCAGTACCCAACCTACCCGCAGAACCCCGGCCGCTCAAGCGGGCCGCACGGCCCCGTCGTCGTCGGCGATCATCGCCGAGATCGGCGGGTTATGCTCGGCGCTTTCTTTCATGAGTAGCCTGACGAGACGCCCTATGAAGACCGCTAACGGATTCGCTCGAATCGCCGCACCGCTACTCCTGACGGTCATCGCGGTCGTGGTACCGGCGCGCGCCGGGGCCCAGTCCGAACTGCTGACCCGGGCGGAGTCCACCGGCTACATGGAAACGTCGCGGTACAGCGACGTCATCGATCTCGTCGACACGTTCGTGGCGCGCTCCGACTGGTTGCACCTCGGCACCATGGGGTACACGCATGAAGGTCGCCGAATTCCGTTGATCGTCGCCGGCGACGTTGCCGACGCCTCGGCTGAGGCGGTGCACGCCAGCGGCAAGCTGCGCGTCTACCTCCAGGGCAACATTCACGCTGGCGAAGTCTGCGGCAAGGAGGCTCTGCTTATGCTGCTGCGCGAGATCGCCGCCGGCGAGCATGACGCATGGTTCGACGATGTCGTGCTGTTGATCGTCCCCATCTACAACGCCGATGGCAACGAGCGGGTCACACTGGGCAACCGTCCGGGACAGAACGGCCCCTACGGCGGCATGGGGCAGCGCCCGAACGCCCAGGGGCTCGACCTCAATCGCGATCATATGAAGCTCGACTCGCCCGAGGCGCGTTCCCTGCTGTCGATGATGCGGGCCTACGATCCCCACGTCGCCGTCGACCTGCACACCACCAACGGCACCCGGCATGCTTACCACCTGACCTATTCGCCGCCGCTCAACCCCAACACGCACCCGGCGATCGACGACCTGCTTCGTGAGCAGTGGCTACCGGCCATGACCGCGCGCATCCGTGCCCAATACGGGTGGGAGTACTACTACTACGGCAACACTCCCTTTCGTCGCGATGCCGAGCCGGGCTGGTACACGTTCGATCATCGACCGCGCTTCAACAACAACTACATCGGCCTGCGCAATCGGATAGCCATCCTCTCGGAGGCCTACGCCTACGCCAGCTTCGAGGAACGCGTACTCGCGTCGCTCTATTTCGTGCAGGAGATCGTCGGTTACGCCGCCGAGCAGCAGCGGGCCATCCGCGCAGCCATCAACACTGCGGACGACACATCCCTGCCAGGCACCGAGTTGGCCGTCCGCGCAGCGCATGCTCAATCCGCCACCAAGGTCGACATCCTCATGGGCGAGACCGAAGATGGCGTCCACCCGTTGACCGGCCGTCGCCAGCTGTCACGCGCCGAGGGCAGCCGCGTCGAGTCGATGTACGAGTACGGCAACTTCCGACCGACCGAGACCGAGACCGTGCCCGTCGCCTATCTCGTACCCGCCGAGTTGCGGTCGGTGGTGGACCGGCTGCGCGCCCACGGCGTCGAAATCGAAGAGCTAGCACTCCCCACCCCGCTTGTCGTCGAGCGGTTCCGCATTACCGAGACCGAGCAGGCAACGCGCGAATTTCAGGGTCACCGCGAACGCCGGATCGAGGGGACCTACGAGTCGGTGGAGACCGAGGTCGCTGCCGGGACTTGGCGCGTCGATATGCAGCAATCCTTGGCACGCCTGGCGTTCTATCTGCTCGAGCCGCGCTCTGACGACGGCTTGGCCAACTGGAACTTCTTCGACGATGCCATCGAGAGCAGCGACGTATATCCGGTTCTTCGCGTTCCCGCCGGGCAGTAGTCAACGTGAACGAGGATCAGCGCCGCGGACTCTCTTGGTTTGCATCGCCGCAGCAGTGGCCACCCTGGGCATGGGCACTGCTGACGCTCGCAGCCACGACCGTGGGCTACGACCTGGCGCTGGGCAGGTACTCGTTCGGTACCGGAGTCGCCTTGTTGGCGGGCTCCTACCTGGGGGCCCGAAGGGGCGCCTACACCCAGGTTCTCGCGGCCGGGCCGGCGCTGGTGCTCACCGGTCTCGGCCTGGTGGGCTCCCCTCTCGACTGGGGCTATCTGCTGGGGCAAATCGGCGCCGCGGCCATGGCGGGTTGGCTGGCGCCAGCCAACGAGCGGTTACGGCGGGTGCGCTTCGTCTGGCGCACCGCGGTACTGATGATTGCGGCCGCGATTCCCGCCGCAATGGCGTGGCAGGAGCCCTGGACCGGCCTGCAACTGCGGACCTATTACAACGCCGTGCTGACGATGGCGATGGTGATCGCGTTCTTCTACGCCATCCGTCTCGTACAGCACCCGCTGCGAGTTCTCGGGTTCTCCGTCGCGCTGGTCCCGTACTACGTGGCCGGGCTCGACTGGGTACTTCTGTGGGCCTGGTGGACCGGAGAACCCGTCGCGGCGGCAGCGACCTGGGGGAATCTCATTTTCCACGGCTACGTGGCCCATCTGCCCGCGGATGTCCTCACGGCCGTGGTCGTGGCTTTCTTTTCCGGAGCGAAGAGGCGCCACTAGGCGAAGATATCGCGTTGACCGTTTTCCGGAACCGCTGCTATTATTGTGCCCGACTCGGTCGCGGCTCCCGTGCGCGCGCTGGCG
>JAJCXS010000243.1 GCA_029263335.1 Acidobacteriota bacterium
GCCGGCACCCCCCACTGCGCGGCAACCTGCAGCACGCCTTGATGCAGATGCGAGCGCCAGGTCCGGCGCGGGACTTCCTTGGGATAGTCCCTCAGCCGCGGCGACAGCTCTTCGAAACGTGTCGCGTATTGGCCCGACTCCGGTCCGTAGCGAGTTGGGCCGCCAAAGCCTAACCACGGCCGATCGTCGATCATGGTCAGCCCGACCCGCCAGGTCGGCAGCCGCAGATCGAGGAAGTGTCTGACGGCAACTACCGGCGCCAGTCGCGCCATGCCTTCGCCCTCCAGAAGCATCACCGGAGAGGAGCGCCATGCCGACAGCGCAGCGCCCGTGACGGCCAGCGCCAGGATCACCAGAACACCGGCAATGGCGACGACCGCACGCCGACGAGAACGACGCTGCCCCGCCCACCCGGCGGCGAGCACAGCAGCGACGCCGACCACGAAGGCCACATAGCCGCCGCGCGAGATCGTGAGGAGGGTCACGGCCCCGAGTACCGTGCCGGCGCCCCCCCACAACCACCTGGCGCCGGGCGTATTGGCTCGCCAGGCGAGCGCAATACAAACCGGTGCGACCAGTGCAAGGTGGCCGGCGTGCAGGTTGGGCGTGTTGAACAATCCGCGCACACGGTCTTGACCCAGGGCAGCCGTTTGCCAGGTCGCGAGGACCGTCGCCTGGGCGACCATCACCAGTATGCTCACGCGCAGGGGGGCCAGCACCCGGCTCCCGGCCGTGACCCGCTGCGCCGCCCACACGCACCAAATGAACACCGTGTAGCGGAGCGAATACGCGAGTGCCTGGTGCAGCGGCAGATTGACCAGATTCGACAGCGCCACCCACAGCAGCAGCGGCGCGCCCCACTTCAAGATGTCGAAACTGCTGCGGCCGTAACGAATCGCGACCACGCTCAAGAACACCCAGACGGCTAGTTCGTCGGTTCGAACATGACCGCCCCACACTCCGGGCGGCGCCACCATCCGATCGAGGGCGAGAGCCGGCAGCAGTGCCGCCAACCCGACGATCGGCCGGTACCAGGCGCAGGCTGCCAACGCGATCAGCGTCGCGCCCGCGACCCCCCGTCCGATCCCGCCCACTGCGGCGCCGAGAACCGCCGCAGCGATAGCCGACGCAATCCACCAACGTGCCATCGATCCGATTCGTACCCTCACGCGCGCGAGTATAGTCGCCGCCCGCCACGGCGACTCGCCGCGACCGACCCCGGCCAGAGCATCGCGTGGAGAGAACGCGGTACCCTGCTGCGACCCGGCAGAGTCCGACCTAAACCAGGGAGAGTTGCGGTGAGCTATACGCGGCGCCAGTTCATTGGGTCGGCCTCGGCCGCCGGCCTTGCTACCCCCCTGAGTATCGGAGCCCCGCACACATTGCCGACGGGGAAGGACCTCGGTGAATCGAGGCGCCATGCTCAACGCGTCCCCTCGACAGACGATCCCCTGGGCGTGCGCCCCGACTTTCCCGTCGTCGAGCGCGGCGTCTATCTGAATTCGCCCTACATCACGCCATCGCCGCAGCAGGCTGTCGACGCCGGGCACGCGTTCTGGCAGGCAAAGGCACACGCTCCGATCTCGCTCGGCGACATGCTGGCCGAGACGACGAGCGTGCGACAGCGATTCGCGCGCCTGATCGGCGCCACCGAGCCAGAGATCGGCATTCTCGACGCCACCAGCGCCGGCGAGAACCTGGTCGCGCGGTCCTTGAGCCTGGGCAAGGGCGACAACGTCGTCATCGACGACCTGCACTACGAAACCACGTACGCGCTGTACCGCGGTCTCGCCGAGAGCCACGGCGTTGAGCTCCGTATTGTCCGCAGTGGCGACGGCGCCGCCACCGTCGAGGAATTCGCGGAACTGGTGGATGACGCTACTCGTCTCGTCTCCGTCTCCTGGGTGTCGCACCGCAACGGCTATGCCCACGACCTGGGCGGGCTCGCTACCCTGGCCCACGCACATGGCGCCTATCTGTACGCCGACGCGATCCAGGGGATCGGCACGCTGCCGCTGGACGTGCGCGAGACCGGGATCGACTTCCTCACTGCGGGCACCTACAAATGGCTACTCGGTGGCTACGGCGTGGCGCCCTTCTACGTGCGTTCGGAGTTGCTCGACACCGTCGCGCCCGATCGTGCCGGCTCGCTCAACATCGCCAACGAACTGCCCGACTTCCATTTCGAGCTGCACGACGACGCCCGCAAGTACATCTATGCCACACCGGCGTTTGGCGCCATCTATCAGCTCGGCGCGGCACTCGACTACCTGCTCGATGTCGGCGTCGCCAATATCGCCGACCACACCGTGCCCCTGGCCAAGCGCTTGTATGATGGCCTGACAACCCAGGGGCACCACCTACTGACGCCGGTCGACAACGGTTCAGCGATCGTGGTCTTCGAACACGACTACAGCCCCGACGCGGCCCGCGAGTCTCTCGAGAATGCCAACGTGCAGGTCAGCCTGCGCGAGGAAGGTGTTCAGATCCGCGCCGGTCTGGCACTCTTCAATAACTCTAGCGAAGTCGACCAATTCCTGGACATCACGAACACCTGGACCAACTAGGAAACTCCGATGACACTCCGCATCAACGACGAAGCTCCGGATTTTGCTGCCGAAACAACCGCCGGAACGATCAACTTCCACGAGTGGATCGGCGACGGCTGGGTGCTGATGTTCTCGCACCCGAAAGACTTCACTCCGGTGTGCACCACCGAACTCGGCGCGGTCGCCGGTCTGACCGATGAGTTCGCGCGCCGCAACTGCAAGATCATCGGCATCAGCGTCGATGGCGTCAGCGACCATCACGCGTGGAAAGACGACATCGCCTCGTGCACCGGCAACACGGTCTCCTACCCGTTGATCGGCGACCCCAACCTCGAGGTCGTGAAGCTCTACGACATGCTGCCGGCAGATGCCGGCGACGCTGCCGAGGGCCGCACCGCCGGAGACAACGCGACGGCGCGCTCGGTGTTCATCATCGGCCCGGACAAGAAGATCAAGGCAACGCTCACTTACCCGATGAGCACGGGACGCAACTTCGTGGAGATTCTGCGACTGCTCGACTCCTGCCAGCTCACCGCCTACCAGCAGGTGGCAACGCCGGCGAACTGGCAACAGGGCGACAACGTCATCATCTCGCCCGCCATGTCTGACGAGGCGGCCCGCGAACGGTACCCGGATGGCTGGCAGCAGCCGCTGCCGTACATTCGCATCGTGCCGCAGCCGGAGAACTAGCGGCCGTTGCTTCGCCAATGCCCCACGCGCTGGCTGAAAGCCGCGCGACACGCGCATGAATAGGTTGCCGCGCGAGCGATCGCGCGGCACCTCGCGCGCCGTGCGCTGGGCACTCAGCGCGATGGCCGTGGCCCTGGTCGCACCGACCTCGGGTGCGACATCCGCGCCGCCAATGGACGTGGCGCTGGAGCGTGTGACAGGTGGCTTTAGTCGGCCGGTGTACGTCACCGGCGACCCGAGTCGGCCGGGGACTCTGTTCGTGGTCGAGCAGAACGGCCGCGTCCGCGTGGTGGTGGACGGCCGCAGGAGAAAGGCCCCGTTTATCGACATCCGCCGCCGTGTTTCCGCTCGCGGAGAGCAGGGGCTGCTGAGCATCGCTCTGGATCCGGAATGGCCGGAGCGGCGCTTCGTCTTCGTCAACTACACCGACCGCAGCGGCGACACCGTTGTCGAGCGCTACACGGCGCGCAAGAACCTCCGGCGCGTGCAGCGAAAGAGCCGGCTGGTAATCCTCAAGGTGGCACAGCCCTTCACCAACCACAATGGTGGCCAATTGCAGTTCGGTCCGGACGGCTACCTCTACATCGGCATGGGTGACGGTGGTGGAGGCGGTGATCCGCTGGGTTCGGGACAAGACCTGACGAGCCTGCTTGGCAAGATGCTGCGCATCGATGTCAGTAACGGCCGCGCCGACATTCCCCGCAGCAATCCCAGGCTACCGGGCGTTGGGCGCACGGCGATCTGGGCGCTTGGGCTACGCAACCCCTGGCGGTTCAGCTTCGACCGCAGGCGAGGCGACCTCTACATCGCCGATGTTGGTCAGGACGAAATCGAGGAGATCGACTTCGCCCCCGCCAGCGACGCCGGTGGAAGGAACTACGGATGGCCGATCCGCGAAGGGAGTCAGCCATTCGACAGCTCGGTGGCACCCGCGGTAACGCCGCTGCGCGAGCCGATCCACGAGTACGATCGCCGCGACGGCAGCTCCATAACCGGCGGCTATGTGTACCGCGGCGATGCCATCCCGGAGCTGGCCGGCTATTACGTGTTCGCCGATTTCGCCAGCCAACGGATCTGGGCGTTCGAGGCACGGCAGGGACGGCCCGGCGAGGTGATCGAGCTGACCTCGGCACTCGTGCCGGATTCGGGCGAGCC
>JAJCXS010000244.1 GCA_029263335.1 Acidobacteriota bacterium
CGACGAGCGCCACTTCCGCGCCGTAAGCGGAGCCGCGGGAGCGCCGATGAGGCTGTTGCCGGCCGACGCCCGAAGCTAGGTGACTCGTCGCGCGCGGATGCACTGCGGCGCCGACTGGGTCGAACGAGAAAGGTCGAACGAGAAAGCCCGGGACGCCGAAGCGTCCCGGGCTCCCGATTCCTCGCGCCGGCCCATGCCGGCGAACTTCCGTTTACTGCCGGTCGCCGATTACCACAGCGGGCAGGTCCATCTCGGCCACCATGGCGTTGAACGCCGGCAGGTCGGTCTCGAGAACCGCATCGAGACGACCCATGAGCTCGGCCAGCTCCGGCTTGAGATCCTCGAGACGCGTGTAGGCAGCATCGGTCGGACGATCGTCACCCCCGCCGAATCCACCCAGAACGTAGCCGTACAGCGTCACGATCTGGTTGTCGATTTGCGGCGGGAAGTTGATCGGGTCCTGACCCGACTTGCTCTTCACCTGGGTGATCTTCTCCTCAATGGCGGTGAGTTTGGCGTTCATCGCCTCGGCGGCCTCGGCCACGTCGTCGGCCTCTACACCGGCGGCCTTCAGTCGCTCGACCACTGCCATCGACTGCTTCTTTGCGTTGCGCAGGTTCGCGAGGCCGGAGTACATGTTGTTGATCATCTCTCCGACTTCGCCGAGCAGGTCGTACTGCTCCTGAGCGCCTTCGACGGTCTGGCTGATCTTCGGGTTGAGCGCCACGGTGAGCTCGGTCTCCGAACTCCAGTCACCCGCGGAGAGTCTCACCGTGTAGTCGCCCGGCGGCACCACGCGGCCCGGAGCGAAGCCCCACAGCGTGACGTCGGACGGCACGTCTGGTGCCTCCTCGCGCAGTGCCCACGTGAAGGTGTTGTGACCCTTCTTCACGTTGAGGTTGTTGCCGCCACCACCGAACAGGGCAGCGAAGAAACCGCCTGGACCACCGCTCGGCGGCGCCTGGCCGGCCTTGCCCTTGAACTCGCCGACGGTGTCGCCCGCTGCGTTCGTGATGCTCAGGGTCACCTCGCCTTCGGGAGCCTCGTCGAAGAAGAAGTGAATGCGAGCCGGGCCGAGGCCGCCACGGTAGGCCGTGCGCGGCGCGTACAGCGCGTTGCCCTCATTGCCGGCCACGCCACGCAGGACGGTCATGTCGTCCATGATCCAGAAGCCGCGCCCCTGGGTGGCGACGACCAGGTCACCACGCTTGATCTGCAGGTCGGTTACCGGCACGACCGGCAGGTTCTTCTGGAAGTCCTGCCAGTGGGCGCCGTCGTCGAACGAGACGTACATGCCGAACTCGGTGCCGGCGAACAGCAGGCCGCGGCGTACCGGGTCCTCGCGGATCGCGCGCACGAAGTTGGTGCTCGGGATGCCGTTGCTGCCGTCGGTCAGCAGCGTCCAGTTCTCGCCGTAATCGTTGGTCTGGAAAATGTACGGGTTGAAGTCGTTCTCGCGGTACTTGTAGACGGCGACATGGGCGCGGCCCGCATCGTGCGCCGACAGATCGATGACGTTCACCGTGCCGCCGGGCGGCATGCCCTCCGGCGTGATGTCGGTCCAGTTGGCGCCGCCATCGCGCGACAGGTTGACCTTGCCGTCGTCCGAACCCGTCCACATCAGGCCCGGTGTGTGCGGGCTCTCCTCGAACGCGAAGATGGTGTTGTAGACCTCGACGCCGGTGGAGTCGTGGCTGATGGGGCCACCAGCGTAGTCCTGAGTTTCCGGATCGTCGGTCGTCAGGTCCGGGCTGATCGTGGTCCAGGTCTGGCCCGCGTTGGTCGTCTTATGGATGACCTGCGAGGTGTGGTAGACGACGTCTGGATCGTGCGGCGAAATGCGGATCGGTGCGTTCCACTGGAAGCGGAACTTCAGGTCGCGCGGCGCCGCGCCGAGCTGCAGTTGCGGGTAGGCGAGGATTTCGCGCGAGGTGCCCTTGTTGCGATCCACGCGGGTGATCGATCCGCCATAGCAGCCGGCGTAGACGATGGCGTTGTCACGCGGGTCGATGGCGATATGGCCCGACTCGCAACCGCCCACCGAGTACCAGTCGGGTGGGAAACCGAAGCCGAAACCGCCGGCCCCGGCGCTCGGCACCGAGATGGTCGAGTTGTCCTGCTGCGAACCATAGATTCGATACGGCCAGTCGTCGTCCACGAAGACGCGGTACATCTGCGACGTCGGCTGGTTCATCTGCCACGACCACGAGCCGCCGCCGTTGAACGACACGTTGGCGCCGCCGTCGTTGGCGTTGATCATGTTCTGCGGGTTGTCGGGGTTGATCCACAGATCGTGGTTGTCGCCGTGCGGCACCTGAATCTGCGTATCCCACGTCTTGCCGCCGTCGATCGACTTGTAGAATCCGGAGTTGAGCGCGTAGACGGTGTTCTCGTTCTGCGGGTCGGCGTAGATGTGGATGTAGTACCAGGGGCGCTGGCGCAGGTTGGCGTCGCCGTTGATGCGCTGCCAGGAGGTGCCGGCGTCGTCGGAGCGGTACACACCGCCACGCTCGCCTTCGGCCTCGATCAGGGCCCAGACGCGGTTGGAGTTGGCCGGCGAGACCGTAACGTCGATCTTGCCGAGCATGCCCGTGGGCAGCCCGCCTTCGAGCTTGGTCCAGGTGTCGCCA
>JAJCXS010000245.1 GCA_029263335.1 Acidobacteriota bacterium
AGGCCGAGTTCGACATTACTGTGGACGAGCGGAGTCGCGTGATCGAGGTCAGCGGCGGGCGCATGCCCGATCGCGACGAGAGCTGGTGGCGCCGTGTATTCGGGGGCAATCGCGAAGTCTCATGGGCAATGGACGTCGTGCTGCGCGTGCCTGCCACCACTCCGCTGCGCCTCGAGAATCGCTACGGCAACATCGATGTAGCCGGCATCAGTGGGGCGATCGAGATCGACAACGCTTCCGGCGAGGTGGCCCTGAGTAACGTTGGCGAGGCGACGGTGACCAACAGCTACGGTCCCATCGATGTGGACCAGGCTGGCGGCGATTTGCGCGTCCGCGGAAGCAGCGCCGAAGTACGGGTTGACGGCGTGCGCGGTAACGCCGACATCGAGACCTCCTACGGCGAGTTGGTAGTCGAGAACGTCGAGGGGCAACTACGCGCAGTCGCCCGCTCCGGAGCGGTGAAGGTGGCCAACATCGGTGGATTGGCCGAAGTCACCAACTCGTACGCCGCGGTGGACGTGCGCGATGTCGCGTCATTGCGGCTGGGAAGTTCCTCCAGTGAGGTCACGGTGGTCGGTGTGCGCGGCGACGCCATCATCGAAACTTCGTATGCACCGACGGTAGTCGAGAACGTCCAGGGCGACCTGGAAATCGAGAACCCGAGCGGGTCCGTAACCGTGTCGAACACTGATGCTAGCGTCGCCGTGCGGAACAGCTATGCGCCGGTGCGGGCGTCGGGCGTCGCTGGCATGCTGGTAGTGGACTCGTCGAGTTCCGCGGTCACCGCGCGCGACATCGGCGGCGACGTGGAGATTACGACCAGTTACGCGGGCACCGACGTGGAGAACGTTGGCGGCGCGGTACGTATCCGCAATCAGAGCGGACGGGTGGCCGTAGCAGGTCTGTACGGTGCGGCGCTCGTCGCCGTGCACTCGCTGGAAACGAGCTACGCCAACATCGAAGTGGACTGGCCGGGTTCGGCACCGTTGGCTCTCGATGCCGAGTGCACGTACGGACGTATCAATTCGGACTTTGAGGGTCGGCTCGAGGAACCGAGTTCTTCGACCCGCCGCTTCACCTCCTCGGCAACCAGTGGCGGTCGCATGAGCCTGGTCGCCAAGAACGGGTCGATCACGCTCAAGCAGAGTCGCTAGAGGCGGCAACCGGTTGCCATGAGCTCAGGGTCCACGGCCTCGCTGGAAGCCGTGGACTTGACGCGCCAGGCTGTGTCCATTAAACATTGTTTAATGGAGATCAACGCGACATGAGCAAACACGTTCTCGGTGAATTCGAACAGATCGTCCTTCTCTCGGTGGTGCGACTGGCCGACAAGGCCTTCGGCCGCGCCATCTTTGAGGAGTTGGAGCGCCTGTCGGTCACGCACGTCACCATCACCGCTGTCTACGTCACGCTGTCGCGACTCGAGAAGAAGGACTTCGTGTCGGTACAGATGGCGCCGCCAGCCGGCGGCGGGCGGGCGCAGAAGCTCTTCGCCATCGAAGCAGCCGGGCTCGCTGCCCTGCAACGGTCACGCGAACAGCTCGCCCGTTTCTGGGACGGTGTCGAGGTCGGCGAGGATGGTGCCGGCCAATGAGCGCGTCGCATCCTCCAACACATAGCCGCACCCTTCTGGCCCGATTGCTGCCCGCCGCCCTGCGCGCGGACGTGATGGCGGACATGGATGCGACCCATGCCGATCTGGCCGTCGCTCACGGCGCCCGCGAAGCCGATCGTTGGTACCGCAGCCAGGTACGGGCCTCACTTCGCACCGCGCTTTGGGCGCGCTTCGATCGGTTTCGCAGCCGCGGTAACGCCCGCCACTCGCTCCCCCCTCGAGGCCACGACCTGATGAACGAGTTACTTCAAGACCTCCGCTATGCCCTCCGGTGGGGACGCCGAAACCCAGGTTTCACGTCGATCGCGATCCTAACGTTGGCCTTGGGGATCGGCGCGAACACGGCAATGTTCAGCGTCGTCTACGGAGTGCTGCTCAGCCCGCTCCCCTATCCCGATGGGGAACGCATCGTGCGCTTCTACAACACCAACGAAGAGGCACACGAGTCGCGCCAGTCGCTGTCGATCGTCGAGCTTGCCGAGTACATCGATAACGCCGACATGATGGATGCGATCGCGGGGATGGACATCTATCCGGTCACACTGACTGGCGGCGACGAGCCGGTCCGCGTGCGCGCCTCGGTGGTAACGGGACAGTTCTTTGCCGTCTTCGGCTCGGAGCCCTATCTTGGCCGCACCTTTGGCGAGGATGCCGCCCGACCCGGCGGCGACGATATCGCCGTGATCAGTCACGGCCTGTGGCAACGCGCCTTCGGCGGTGACGAGAGCATTCTCTCGGCCGCACTGCGCATCAACGGCCGGCGTCACCGCGTGGTTGGCGTGATGGCGCCCGATTTCGATTTCTATCCGGGCACCGACGTCTGGCTTCCCATGGTGATCGACCGCGCCACACTCGAACCGGATCGCATCCGTTCGCACAACCTCGTGGCCGTGGCCCGACTCCCGGAGGATCGAGATCTCGCCACGACGCAGGAAGCCGGTGACCGCATGGTGGCCAATGTGCTCGAGCAGTACCCGCAGCACTCCGACTACCATGGCGCGCTGCTAGTGCCCCTGAGCGAGTGGTTCACCGGCTCGATTCGCCCCATGCTGCTAACCCTGGTTGCCGCAGTCGGGTTCATGCTGCTCATCGTTTGCGTCAACGTCGCGTCGCTGCTGCTATCGCGCGCCGAAGGTCGGCGGCGCGAACTGGCCGTCCGCGCCGCGTTGGGCGCCGGCCGCGCCCGGCTTGTCCGACAACTGGCTACCGAGAGCCTCGCACTGGCCGTGGTCGGCGGCGGCATGGGTATGCTCACGGCATACGTCACCAGGAACATCCTGGTGCGAGAATTGGCTGGCATCCTGCCTCGAACCCAGGCCATCGAGATGAGTTGGCCGGTGCTGCTGTTCGCGGTTGGCGTGACCCTATGCACCGGACTGCTGTTCAGCATCACCCCGACGCTCCGTGAATCCGGCAAGGCGCCCGCCGATACTCTTCGCGGCGCGGCCGGCAGCGGCCGCTCCCCGGATGGCGTTCGCATGCGCGGATACCTGGTAACCGGCGAGGTAGCTCTCGTTGTCGGTCTGCTCATGGGCGCGGTACTCATCGGCCAGAGCTTCTGGAACCTGTCGAGCGTGGACCCGGGCATCAACCCCGACGGCGTGGTGGCGTTCGATGTTGAACTGCCCGAGGCGAGCTACGGGAGCCAGTCTGACGTGGTGCGAATGCTCGACCAGTTGAACGGGCGTATCTCCAGCCTCCCGGCCGTAGAAGAGGTCGGCGCGGTGAGCTGGCTGCCGTTCGCAGACTTCCCCTCGCAATGGGCCGTGGAAATCGACGGCGTCGAGCTGCCCGAAGAGGTCGAACTTCCGGATTGGACGATCGTAAGCGGCGACTACTTCGCGGCGATCGGCATTCCGGTAGTCCGTGGCCGTACCTTCCGACCCGAAGACCGCGACACGGGCGTGATCGTGACGGCTTCGGCCGCAGACCTCTGCTGGCCTGGGGAGGATCCGCTCGGCCGACGACTGCGCCTCGAGGGCAACGGCGCCTGGCGCACGGTCGTCGGCGTAGTCGGCGACTACAAAAACCGCGGCCTATCGGCGTCCGCGCGCCACGGCCTCTACTTCCCGCACGTAGCGATGAACTTCGGCAACGAGTGGTTCTCGCGCCGTATGACCTTCACGGTGAAGACCACAGGCGAAGCCATGCAGGCGGTGCCCGCGATGCGCGAAGCCGTTCGGGCGCTGGACTCGGAACTGCCGCTCGCGCGACTGCAGTCGATGCCCGACGTGCTCGCCGCCACCATGTCGCAGCCCCGAGTCACGATGGTGTTCCTGATCGCCTTCGCGTCCGTGGCGCTCTTTCTCGGCGGCATCGGCATCCATGGTGTGGTGGCGCAGTCGGTCGCCGCGGGCCAGCGCGAGATCGGCATCCGCATGGCACTGGGAGCGCGCGCCAGCGGCGTGCTGCTCCGCGTCGTCAAGGCCAGCATGTGGCGCGTCGGCACTGGCCTGGCGGCGGGCCTGCTCGCCGGCTACTGGGCAACGGTAACGCTCATGTCCAC
>JAJCXS010000246.1 GCA_029263335.1 Acidobacteriota bacterium
CCAGTACGTGCTGGGCAAGGGCAAGCTGCAGGCTGGCCTGGATCGCATCGCGGCGCGCAAGGAGAGCGCGACCCACAGTGAGGCTTCGATGCGTCCGATCGCCCTCGGCGCGGGCGGCGCGATATTGGGCTATCTCGCCGCTACGCTCGGCGGCGCCGACATCGGCATGCAGGTCATGGTGGGCATGGTGGGCATGTTCGTCGGTGGTCTGGCGGGCTATCTTTCGGACCAGCACCTGGAGGCTGACGAGTGGAAGAGGATTCGCGCGATCCTCATGCTGTTCGTTTTCAGCACGCTGTTCTGGGCGGCCTTTGAGCAGGCGGGCTCGAGCCTGAACCTGTTTGCCGATCGTGTCACCAACCTGTCAGCGTTTGGCTACGCTTTCCCCTCCACCTGGTTCCAGTCGCTGAACGCGCTGTTCATCATGATGCTGGCGCCGGTGTTCGCTGGTCTCTGGGTCTGGCTGGCGGCCCGCAAGATTGAGCCATCGAGCCCGGGCAAATTCGTCTTCGGGCTGATCTTCGTGGGGCTCGGGTTTCTGCTGCTGGTGCCGCCCTCGATCGCGTCGGGCTACGACGGCACCATGAACACCAACAATGTGTCTTCCGGATGGCTGTTCAGCGTCTACCTGCTGCACACCATTGGCGAACTGTGCCTGAGCCCGGTGGGCCTCAGCATGGTGACCAAGCTGGCACCCCAGCGGCTGGTCGGCAGCATGATGGGCGTGTGGTTCCTGTCGGTCGCGATCGGCAACTTCCTCGGCGGTTGGACGGCCGGTTTCTTCGAAACGATGCGGCTTTCGGAGCTGTTCGGCTCCGTTGCGGCGACCACCATCGTGGCGGGCGTGGTCCTGATCTTCCTGGTCAAGCCCATCAAGCGGCTGATGGTCGGCGTCAACTAGCTAAGAGGTTTGCTCCCGCCCGTCGATCCACGCGAGTACACGCTTGCTCAGGATCGGCAGCGGCAGCGAGCCGCCGCGCAGGACCACATCGTGGAACTCGCGCAGGTCGAACTCGTCACCGAGTCGGTCGCGCGCCAGTGTGCGTAGCTTGGTGATCTCCAACTCGCCCATCGTGTAGGCGAGGCCTTGGCCTGGTTCCGTGATGTGGCGGTCGATTTCGGCGGTCACCGGTCCGATGCCCATGCCGGTGTTGTCGGCCATGTAGGCGATCGCCTGTTCGCGGCTCCAGCCCAGAGCGTGCATGCCGGTATCGACGACAAGGCGGCAGGCGCGCCAGATCTGGTAGCTCCACATGCCGAAACGATCGTAAGGGTCGTCCATCAGGCCCACTTCTAGGCCGAGTTTCTCTGCGTACAGTCCCCAACCCTCGGTGAAGACGGCGGTACCGGAGCGGCGGCGGAAGTCGGAGAGACCCGGGTTCTCCTGCATCAGCATGATCTGCAGATGGTGACCGGGGACGCCTTCGTGGTACGCCAGCGCGCGGGCCGCCCAGAGCGGGCGCTGATCCAGTTGCGAGGTATTGATGTTCACCCATCCGCTGCGTGTACCGTCGGCGTCGCCGCGGTCGTAGTATCCGGCGGACTGGCGCGGTGCGACGTGGGCCGGGATTGCGCGGATGCCGTATGGGGTGCGGGGCAGTTTGCTGAATAGCTCGGGCAGATGGCCTTCCATCTGCTTGGCGGCGAGCGACACGTGGGCGAGGTAGTCGTCGGAAGTGTCGACGTAGAAGCGGGAGTCGGTGCGTAGGAAGTCGAGGAACTCCGGCCAGTCGCCCTCGAAGCCGACCTCTTCGCGGATGGCTTCCATGGCCGCGCGGATCGTCGATACCTGCTCGAGGCCGATTTCGTGGACTTCCTCCGGAGTAACGTCCCAGGTGGTGTACCTGTGTACCCGGTCCTCGTAGTAGTCGCGGCCGCCATCCGGGAGGTCGGTGACACCCAAGGTGTCGCGCCCGGCGGGAACGTACTCGTCGCGGAAGAACATGTACAGATCGCGATAGCCGGCGACCGTGGACTGCACCGCGTCGCGGCCGTCGTGCAGGATGCGTTCGCGGTCGGCGACCGGAACTGACTCTGGTATGCGGGTGAACGGTACCCAGAAGCCGCTGGTTTCCACCTCATCGACGACGTGCTGACCAGCGGTCATCTCGTAGCCGTCGAGTACCGCCGTCGGTAACACCCAGCCGACGACGATGCCCTGCCGCAGGATGGCGATCTGCTGCGCGGTGTGCTCGCGGAACGACTGCAGCCGAGCTATGTAGTCGTCATAGTCGGTGGCCGTCAGAAAGTTGCGACTTTCCGGCATGCTGGCAAAGCCGAAGTGGAAGCCATAGCGGCTGCCGATGGGCAGTAGGTAGCCGCGGTGACGCAGCTCGGAGATTCGACTGCCAAGCCGCATGGAGAGGATCGCGCCATCGGTATCGCTCTCGGCCGACAGGCTCGACCGATCGAGTCGGCGGAGGCGAGCGTGTACCTCCTCCAGTGCCGCCAGTTCCTGCGTGAAGCGGTCGACCGACACCGCCTCCAGCCGGTCGCCGTAGCGCTCGTCCACACCCTCGGGAAGCGGCAGAGTGTGGTCCTCGCGCTGGATCGCCTGAGCGGCGGCGATGATGTCGAGCAGTTCGCGATCGGCGTCGCTGTTCTGCGCGGCCGCGACCCCGAGAAGCGGCAGTGCCGCCGCGACGATGCCGATGATCCAGTGCCGTCGTCTCATGCAGACCTCCGCTAGGGCTGGTCGGGGGTACGTTGAGCCACCTTGCGGTAGTAGCGCGCCATGCCATGCCAGGAATCGTCCAGGCCCCCGCCGGCGGTGTAGGCGGTGGACTGTTCGCCGCCCAGGTGCTCTTGGATTTCGCGGCTTATTCGTTGTTGAAAGGCGCGGGCCGCGGTTTCGGAATCGGCGCCAGCCGCCACCTGCTCCTCTATGGTGGCTGCCCAGGCGTACAGGCGTTGCTCGTGTTCAGCGATGTGCGCGTCGGCCGGACGCGCCGGGCCAAAGTGGGTAGGGCAGAGCGTGCTGGGCGTCCAGGCGCGGATCTTGGCGTGACTGGCCGCCCACAGTTCGGGATGGATGTCGGGCGGCGGCGTCACCGGCAAGACGTAGGCACGGTTGTCGATGCGGATCCCGAGGGTGTCGCCGACCCAGGCAACGCCGGTGCCAGGGTCGAAGTAGCTAACGTGGTGCGAGGCGTGTCCGGGGGTGTACTCCACTTGCAGCGAGCGGCCATCGAGGTGCAGCGTCTCGCCGCCTTCGAGTACGTTGATGCGGCTCTCGGGCACAGCGAGGAACTCCCCCCACAGCAGCTCCATGCGGTCGCCGTACAGCCTGGTTGCCGACGCCAGCAGGCGCTCGGGCCGAATCATGTGGCGCGCGCCGCGGGCATGCACGTGAACTCGGATATCGGGATGGTCCCGCACAATCGACCCTGAGGCGCCGGCGTGATCGAGGTGAATGTGGGTCAGCAACAGGTCCGTCACGTCGTCGAGCGAGAGCCCGGCCAGGCGCAGACCGTCCTCCAGCGCCGGACGTGTGGAGGACGGTCCCGGATCCACCAGTACGAGTCCGCCGCCGGTCTCGAGCACGTAGCAGGCGATGTACTCGGCATGACCTTGGAAGTGCAGGTCGATCAAACCGCATCCGGAAGCGAAGGAACGCACGGTCGCTCAGTCCTCGTCCGGTAGCTGGTAGTCCGCGAACCGATCGCGCAGTACCGATTTCTTGAACTTGCCGGTGGAAGTTCGTGGTATCTCGTCGACGACCTCGAGGGCGTCGGGCAGCCACCAGGCCGCGAAATGCGGTTCGAGGTGACTGCGTACCTCGGCGAGCGTCGGCGACTTGTCGCCGCTCAGGACGATCACGGCCAGCGGGCGCTCGATCCACTTGGGGTGGGCGATGGCGATGACGGCCGCCTCCGCCACGTCGGGATGTCCCATGAGCGCGTTTTCGAGAGCGATCGAACTGATCCACTCGCCACCCGACTTGATGACGTCCTTGGCGCGGTCTTCGATCCGGATATATCCGTCGGCGTCGATGCTTACGATATCGCCCGTGCGGAACCAGCCATCCTCGGTGAACGAGTCGGCTCCCTGCTCGCTGTCGTAGTAGGAGCTGGCCACCCAGGGGCCGCGGACCTCGAGTTCGCCGACGGTTTCCCCGTCCCATGGAATCAGCCCGTCCCTGGCCTGCCCGCGCACCTCGACGAGGGGAGACATGCGACCCTGCTTGGCACGTAGGACGAACTTTTCCTCGCGGCTCAGGTCGTCGTGTTTGGGGCTGACATAGCTCACGCTCCCGAGCGGGGAGGTTTCGGTCATTCCCCACGCATGCACGACGTTCAGGCCATGGCGCTCATCGAAGCCCTGGATCATCGTGGGAGGAGCGGCGGCCCCGCCTACCAGCATGAGTTCGATCTCGCTCAAGTCGTAGCGCTCGGGGTCCGAGTCGAGGTGTTCGAGGATCGCCAGCCAGATCGTCGGTACGCCGGCCGTGATGGTCACCTTCTCGGAGGCGAGCAGGTCGCATAGGCTGGCCGCGTCCAGATGAGGGCCGGGGAATACCTGCTTGGCGCCCATCATCACGCAACAGAAAGGGGTACCCCAGGCGTTGACATGAAACATCGGAACGACCGGCAGGTAGGCGGTGCGCTCGCGAATGGCGAACAGGTCCGACATCGCCAGCGCCATCGCGTGCAGCATGATCGAGCGATGCGAGTAGACGACTCCCTTGGGCATTCCCGTGGTGCCCGAGGTGTAGCACATGGCGGCCGCGTCATTCTCGTCCGGATCGGGTGCTTCGTAGCTGCCGGGGTCGGCGTCAGCGAGCAGTGTCTCGTAGTCGAGCAGCCCGTCAGGCCATTCGCGAGGCCCACCTCCCTGCGACATCACCACGATACGCTCGGCGTCGAGCTTGCCGAGGCATTGTTCGAGCAGCGGCAACAGCGTGTCGTCCACCAGGATCACACGGTCGCCGGCGTGGTTGGCGATGTACGTAATGTCGTCTGGATGGAGGCGCAGATTGAGCGTGTGAAGAACTCCGCTGGCGCAGGGAATGCCGAAGTAGGCCTCGAGATGTTGGTAGTGGTTCCAGGCCAGTGTGCCGACACGGTCGCCCGGTTCGACGCCCAGCTTCTTGAGCGCCACGGCGAGCCGCTTCGCCCGCTCCACGAAGTTGGCCATCGTGTAGCGGTGGAGAGACTGGTCGGGCAGCCGGGTGACGATTTCGCGGTAGCCAAAGAGCGTCTGCGCACGCTCCAGTAGCGGCGGCAGCGTCAACGGGTAGTCCATCATCAAACCGCGCATCGTATCGTCGGCCTCGCTCGTGGGAACCTGGCCGCGCCAGCATATACTCCGACGTGGCCAGACGGCACTGCCGGCCCGCGCTGGCGGGGCGAGAGCTGCACTCCTAGCGCCCGCTATCCTCGGGCGCTGGCCTGTGCCTGGCGGCCCTCGGCGACCATCTTCGCAAGGAAGACTCGGGCGATGTCGGGGCTCCATAGCGCGCCGACGTTCTGTTTGATGATCTGAAGGGCGCGGTCCGACGTGTATGCAGGCCGATAGCGACGCGCCGTGTTCAACATGTCGTAGACATCGCATAACGCGACGATCTGAGCGCCAGCCGGAATGTCGCCGCGGCTCGCTCCCTCCGGGTATCCGCTGCCATTCCAACGCTCCTGATGGGCGGCCACGATGGGCAGGACGGGAGCCAGGGCCGGAATCGCGGCGAGCAGGTCGACGCCTAGAGTCGGGTACTCGCGGATGAGCGCCATCTCGTCGGAGGTTGGCCGTGGCTTGCTGATGATCTCGTCGGGTATGCAGGCCTTGCCGATGTCATGAACTAGTCCCGCGATGTACACCGCCTGGATCTGGGCGCCACGCATGCCTGTAGCGGCGGCGACATCGCGTGCCATGCTCGCCACCTTGGTCGAGTGTTCCGGCGGCGAGAAGTCCTTCGTGTCGACCCGTCGCGCCACCTCGGCCAGGCATCGCTCCACGCGGTCGCTGTCGAAGGGCTCGTTCGCGAGTTCGTTGAGTCGCCGCCGAATCTCCTCCGCGGGGTCGTGCGTGTCGGTCACCGTGCCGTCCGGGCGATCGTCGACCGGACTCGGTTCGGCGTCTCCACCGGCCGTCTCCGCTGCCGGCTCTGCCGATCGCTCGGTGGGCGCGACAGGCTCGGCCGCGGGTGCCGGCGGGTCCGCCGACATCGGCTCGAGTTCAGGCTCAGGCTCGGCCGACGGCTCAGCGGCCATCTCGAGCTCGGGATCTGCTTCTGGCTCAGTATCTGACTCGGCCTCGAGATCCGCTTCCGGCTCGGGAACGGGTTCGAAGTCGGGCTTCGCCTCCGGCTGTGGCTCCGGTAGCAGCGCCGGCGCGGCCTCCTGTGCGGGCTCGGACACCGGTCCCGGCACCGTCCCTGGAGTCATCTCGGGCCCCGCGGCGGGAACTACCTCGGGCTCCACGACGGGCACTACCTCGGGCTCCGCGGCCGCATCCGTTGTGCGGGAGGGCGGTGGTGCCGTCTTTGTCGCTTGGGCCGAGACGTCAAGAACCGGCAGTGGAACCTCTGACTCGTGGCGGCCGTCAGCGACGGTGCCCTCCGTTACCTCCTGATAGGAATAGCTCTCGAATGTCGACACGCCAGTGCGTTCCTCGCGCGCGGCCCAGGCTCTGAAGTAGTTGCGGGTCGACTCGCTGATCGTCGTCCCCGCAGGTTCCGCGGCCGGCGAGTTTCCGTGTCCGTTGTGCCCGCCTGGCACGTCTTCGGTGCGGATTTCCTGGTAGGAGACTTCCTCGTATCTGGCAACGTGGGTGTGCTCTTGCGGAGCGGCTCCGTTTTGGAGATACGACCGTATGGCGTCGGCGAGGACCTCGCTGCGGGAGCGGTTGGTCGTGCGCGCGTTCTCGTCCACCTGTTCGACGAGGTGATAGGGCAGCGTGTAGGTAAGGCTCAGAAACTCGGGCGTGCGCGGGTCGCCGGCTGGCGGTCGCGTGGCCAGTCGCGACTCCTGAACCTGCCGTTGCGGAGAGGTCCCGTGACGCGGCGCGCCGATGGCTCCGTGTCCGAGTCTCCTTGTGTGATCACCCACAGTCGAACCTGCCGCTGCTAGACGAAATATCGATCCTGGCGCGAGGTTCCACTATAGATGGACAGCAAAAGGCTTTCTAGATCAGTTATACGATTAATCGAGCTACTATAGAGATAAACACCCAGAGAAAGTCATGAATACACAGTAAAAGCAAAATCGAGCGACCCTGAATACGAAGTTAGAGGCCCTAGGTGGCTGCTCTTAGCTGACGGACTGCGGCACGTGCAGGCGGTGTAGTCTCACCAGGGGGGTACCGATGTCGTCCTCCGCGATGCTGAGCACGTAATCCTCCCCGATGAAGGCAATGTTGATCCGCTCGTCGGCTTGCACCTCGCCCAGGTAGGTGCCGTCGAGGCGGAAGACGTCAATGATCTGTTGCGGACGCCAGCACGGCTCTTGCCACGGGTTGACGCCGTCTTCGGGAGTCCAGGTGTCGGGATCGATACACTCGTCGGCCCTCACGCCGGCGCCGTCGCGGACTACCCAAATACGGCCTGCGCGGTCCGTCAGGAACCCGTTGTAGGCCGGTCGTGTGGCGGGCATCTCGGCTCCGTCCCAGGCGAAGTCGGGGAGGTTGCGGCGGAGTTGCGAGACCATCAGGCGGCGTTCGTAGTCGGCCTCCTCGGCCTTCAGGGCCACCGGCTCCCAATAACGCTCCACGGCTGTCGTTGAGCCGTCGGCTGTCCGGATGTTGAAGCTGTATTCACCCGCCCAGCCCCAGATCAGCTCGCCGGTCGGTGCCAGAGTCCAGGTCACCGGTTGCGGAGCCCCGGGTACCGGCATGGGGAACGTCCGGCCGCCGAGGTCGATGTCGATGGTCGCGATTTCGGCGCCCGTGTCCGGGATCATCACCGGCTCTCGCTCGTAGCCCTCGGGGCCGATGCGCTGGTACGCTTCCGGCCGCGAATTGGGGTCGAAGTCCTCGGGATCGTCGGGAATGACCCACTTGTTGGCGAACAGGCCCGCCGGGGTCTCGAAGAAGCGGAAGGCCGGACGTTCGCCGAGGTTCCAGTCGCCGGTTGGCTCGCCGTCGAGGGTGAATACGGTGATCTTGGAAGCTCCGAACCCGTTGCTGACAAGAACTCTCTTGTCACTCGTGATGAACAGCGAGAACGGGTTGTTCATCTCGCCCGGGCCCTCGCCCTGTTGACCGAACGAGCGATGGTGGGTGCCGTCGAACCCATACACACGGACGATGTGGTCCTGCCGGTCGAGAACGAAGACCTCGTCGTTCGTGGCAGCTACCCCCGAGGGCCGGGCCAGCATGTATTCTTCGGCCCCTTCCATGACGCCGATCGAGAGTTCCTCGACCAGCCGCGCGGGGCTCGGCCAGGTGGCTCCGGCGATGTTGCGAACGAGCGTGCCGCCGTCCTGCGCGGTTCTTTCGATCTGTAGCTCCCAGGTGGTGCCGCCGCCCGCGCCGCCGTCGCCGCCACCACAGGCAACTGGCAAGATGGCCGCCACGGCCAGGAACGGGATGAGTCGTGACAGCGCGGGTTTGCTCCGCATTCGGACCTCCGGTGCGATGGCCAAGGCCGGGCGATTGGGCTACTGGAGGGAAGAACCGGCGACAGCCGCGGTTTACGACGCTATGGAGCCGATTCCCCGTCGCCGATCAATGATCTCGTAGATCACCGGTAACACGATGAGTGTCAGTAGCGTGCCGGTGAACTCACCGCCGATGACGGCTACGGCCAGGGGTCGTTGCAGCTCGGCTCCCGCGCCGAGACCGAGCGCCAGCGGAATGAGCGCGCAGATCGTCGTTACGGTGGTCATGAGGATCGGTCGCAGGCGCAGCGCCGAGCCATCGACGACCGCCTGACGAAGCGGCACGCCTTCGCTGCGCAGTCGGTTGATCGTATCGATCTTGACGATGCCATCGTTGACGACGATGCCGGTGAGCACGACCGCGCCGATCAGCGCCACAACGTTGATGGTGAGCCCGAGGAGCCACAGTCCCGTTACCACGCCCACCCACCCCAGAGGCAAGGTGAACAGGATCACGAACGGGTGCAGAAGCGACTCGAACTGGGCGGCCATGACCATGTAGACAAGCGCCGCCGCGAGCGCCAGCGCCCACGCGAGGCTCGTGAACGACGCCTCTACCTCGTCGCGTTCACCGCCAACGCGCCATCGATAACCGGTTGGCCAGTCGATCTCCTGCATGGCCGCCTCGGCACCCGCGACGGCCTCGGACAGGCTGATCCCTGCGAGCGTTGCCGTGATCGGTACCTCGCGCACGCGGTCGCGACGCTGGATCTCCTGGGGCCCTTCCGCGCGCGTGTAGTCGACCAGCTCGCGGAAGGGTACGGGGCCCAGCTGCGTCTGGTAGGGCTGGTCCATCAACGCGTCGAGCGTGCGCTCCTCGCTGAGCGCGACCACCCGGATGTCGATACGGCGGTCAAACTCGACGAACTGGGTCGGGATGACGCCCTGCAATGCGGCTTGCAGGGCCCCGGTCACGTTGTCCACGGTGACGCCGTACAGCGCGGCCACGTCGCGGCGGACTTGAAGGCGAATCTCGGGGTTGCCGCGCGTCGAACGCGAGCTGATGTCCGCGAGCCCGTCCACGCGCTCCAGGAGCGCGGCGCCTTGGTCTGCCAGCACCTGGAGCACTTCGAGATCATCGCCGCGGACGAGGACCTGGAACCCCGACTCGGCGAGCCCGAGGCTCCGCTGCAGCGGATTGGATTGCGAGTCGATGACCACGCTGACGCCGCGGATCGCTTCCGCCGTTGTTCGTACGCGCGCCATCGCTGCCTCGAGCGCGGGAACCATGGCGCGTGATCTTTCGCCCGTCATGATCACCGATAGTCGCGCGCGCGTTGGTGCCAGCTCCAGCGCGCCCGCCGCCGACGACGTGATGGCGCCGGTCTCGGCGCCCAGAGTGGCGAACGTGCGCGCGACCCCGCGGCCGGCCCGCGCGGCAGCCTCGGTCTCCTGGACGATCTGTTCCAGTCGTGCGTACGGGGTTCCCGGTGCCACGTCGATGGTGACCTCGAAACGCCCCGTGTTCACCTGCGGCATCAATTCCCACGGGAGTTGTTGAGCGAGTGTGGCACCCCAACCCAGGAGGAGCACGACCGCGGCCAAAGTGAGTGCCTTGTGGCGGAGCGCCAGGATCAGGACACCGTGGTACATGCCCGCGAATGCCTCGTACGCGGCGGCAAAGGCTCCGAGCATGGGCGACACGATCCACACTACGGCGCGCATCAGCAAGCGGATCCAGAACAGGATGATGGTAAGGAGCCAGTCCACGGCTCGGCCCGGCAGGCTGCCAAACCACGAACCCAAACGGCGTAGCCGACGGAAGCGCCGCGCTGCTACGTCGTCGGTCGCTGCATCCTCCGTCGTCGGCCCGGGGGCTTCGCTCACGGTGTCCAGGTGCATGAACCGGGCGGCGAGCATGGGCAGCACAGTGAGCGACACCGCGAGTGACGCGAGCAGGGAAAACGTGACAGTCCACGCCTGCGCGGCAAACAGTTCGCCGGCCACCCCGTGTACGTACGCGATCGGTAGAAACACCGCGATGGTCGTGAAGGTAGCCGCAGCCACCGCCATGGCGACCTCTTCGGTGCCTCGGCGCGCGGCCGTGGTCGCGGGTTCGCCAAGCTGCCGGTGACGGAAGATGTTCTCGAGCACGACGATCGAGTTGTCTACCAGCAGGCCAGCGCCCAGCGCCAAGCCTCCGAGCGTCATGATATTGAGGCTGATGTCGGCGAAGTAGCACAGTACGAAGGTCGCGATGATCGAGATCGGAATGGCGATGCCGATGAGAACCGGGTTGCGCGGGTCGCGCAGAAACAGGAAGAGCACGCCAAACGCGAAGAGGCTGCCGATGCCGATATTCTGGACCACGGAATCGATGGCCTCGGCAATGAACGACGCGTTCTCGAAGGCGATCTCCAGCGTCAGTTCCGGGTACTGTGCACGGAGTTCATCAAGCGCCGTCTCGCCGGCCGCCACCGCCTCGATGGTGTTGCTGCCGGCTTCTTTGTACAGCAGTACGCCGATCGCCTGGCGGCCATCGAGCAAGGCGCCCGCGGTACGTGGCTTGACGCCCTCGGCGATGGTACCGATATCACCCAGCCGCACCAGCGCGCGGCGTGGATCGGTGCCAACGATGACGTCTTCGATTTCCGCTACGGTGGCGAACTCGCCCATCGCCCGAACCTGGTAGCGAAGCGCCCCCTGGAGCACGTTGCCGCTCTGCAGGCTCACGTTGGACCGTTCGAGTGCCTGCTCGACGTTGGCCACAGTCAGCCCGTAGAGGGTGAGCTTGTCGGGGTCGAGGTTCACCTGGATCTCGCGTTGGGCCCCGCCGGTTACCTGGGCGCCGGCGATGCCCTGTACCTGTTCCATGCGCGGCACGACAATGGCCTCCACCATCTCGCGCAAGGCACCGAGACTGCCTTCGCCGGCGACGGCCAGGCCCATCACCGGCTCACTGCCCGGATCCCAGCGCAACACCGCCGGGCGTTCGACCCCGTCCGGCAGGTTCTGCCGCACCTTGTCGACGGCCTCGCGAATATGCAGCGTGGCGATGTCCAGGTTGGTACCCCAGGGGAACTCGACGGTGATCACCGACATGCCTTCTCGCGACGTGGAGGTGACGCGACGCACGCCGGAAACAGTCTGAACCTGGTTCTCGAGCGGCGTGGTGACCAGTCGCTCGATCTCCTGCGGGGCGAGCGCGCCGGTGTCGGCAGTGGTGAGCAGGGTGACGCGTGGCGTGCCGATGTCCGGCAGCAGGTCAACGCTGAGACCACCGAACGACACGGAGCCGAGCAGCAGCACAGCCACGCAGGCCATCAGAACCGTTACCGGGCGCTGGATTGCCACGCCCGGCAGCGACGTACCCCGTCGCGGGATGCTACTGGGATTCAGCGTCGGCCTCCGCATCCACCACCCGAACCGCGGCGTCGTGAGCCAGACTGTAATGACCCGAGACGATCACCTCGTCGCCCGGCTCGATGCCTTCGAGAACTTCCACCCACTCCGGATTCTCCAGGCCCTTCTCGATGTAGACCCAGTCGCTGCGGCCGTTGAGTACACGAAAGACCATCGGCCGCTCGCTCCGCAGCAACACGGCGTCGGCGGGAACCAGCAGCCGGTCGTTGAAGATCTGCGTTTCGAGCACGATCTGGGCGAACATGCCCGGCTTCAGGCGCAGGTCGTCGTTCGCCAGCATGACGAGCACCTCGAGGGTCTTTTCTTCCGGGTCGACCAGTGGGCTGATGGCGCCCACGTGTCCCACGAAGGTCTCGCCCGGGTAGGCGGCGAAGTGGACCTCGGCGCGCCGGCCGACGCGCACCAGGCCGGCCTCGGACTCCAGTACCTCGACGCGCACGCGGATGGGGTTGGCGTCGATCAGCGTGACCAGCTTGGCCCCGGCCGTCACGCGCTGACCGACCACCACGTCGAGTTCGGCGATCTGCCCGGCGAAGGGGGCCGTGGTGCGGGCGCGCGCCAGGTCCAGTTCGGCCTGTTCGTAGCTCGCCTGCTGCGATAGCAGGTTGTCGCGCGCCGCCATGACCTCATCGCGCGTAATGGTGCTGAACAGTTCGTCGAAGCGCGGGTCATCGATGAGCGTGCGGAAGTCTTCCGCATCGATGAGACTCGAGAAAGCGCCTTCTTCGAGCGCCTCCGCATCCTCGCCGCCGAAGTTTTCGAGATAGGCGACGTTCTGACTGAACTTGGCTACCGCGGTAACCAGCGACTCACGCGCTTTCTTGACGTTGAGGCGCAGCTCGGTGTCGTCGATGGCCGCGAGAAGCTGGCCCGCTTCCACCACCTGGCCCTCGGTTACCCCGACGGTAGACAGATCGCCGGGGCTGGCAGCCAGCAGTTCGAGCTGCCGCGGAGCTTCGGCGTTTCCGGTTGCGGTGATCTTCATCACCATCTCACGGCTCTCGGCCGGCGCCGTCACCACGGGAACGGGGACCGACGGCGGTGCCTGGATGCTCGCGGTTTCGGCCTCCTGCCCTTCCGTCTGTGCTGCCGTTTCCGCCGGAGCTGCGGCCCCTGCGGTCATTCCGTTGAGGGCGAGGTAAGCGGCCGCTCCCATCGCCACCAGTACGACCGTGCTGACCAGGATGCGCCATGCCTTGGGGCGCGCGGCGGGTTCAGTTTCGTTCACTGTGGAGTCCTCTCGTTCAGGCTGGCAGTGATCGCCAGATTCCCACGACGCGGCGTCCGAAGGCGCCAGCGCGTTGACGCCAGCGCTCGGCCAGCAGGAAGAGTATCGGTGTGAGAGTCAGGGTAAGTAGGGTCGATGCGGTCAGGCCACCGATGGTGGAGAGCGCCAGCGTTCCCCAGATGTCGTTACTGCGCATCTCGGCCTCTGCTTCGATCAGGACCAGCGGCAGCATGCCACCGATGGTGGTAATCGAGGTGATGAGGATGGGGCGGACACGCTCGGCGGTGCCGGCGACGATGGCTTCCAGCAGCGGCAGGTCGTTGCGCCGCAGGTTGATGTGGTCGACCAGCAGAATCGCGTTGTTGACAACGATGCCGCCGAGTAGAACCACGCCGATCGAGGCCGCGGCGTCGAACGGCTCCTCCGCGAAGTAGTAGATGAGGAAGACGCCAATGAGCGCCGCGGGCACGGCGAGCAGCACCACGAACGGCTGCCACAGCGACTCGTACAAGGAGGCGAGTACCATGAAGATGATGATCAGCGCCAGAATCGCGACTTGCCGCGTTTGAGCGCGTTCCTCGTCGGTCAGGAAGCGGTCGTCTTCGAGCGACTTGCTGTAGCCGGGGGGAAGTTCCAGCGAGTCGAAGATCGCCTTGCGGTAGCTTTCCGAGGCGCGAGATGAACCGCGGTAGTCCCACTGCACGTAACGATCGTAGCGCTGGTCCTCGCGCGTGATGATTCCGGGCACGCTCTGCATGCCGACGGTGACGAGGTCGCCGATTCTCGTGCCGCTGGCATCCCCGCGCAATGGGGTGGCGAGCACGTCTTGGAGCACCCGCGTCTCTACCCCGGCGACCTTGATCGCCGTGTCCCACTCGTCGGCGCCGACGCGGAGTCGATCGGACGAGGTCTGGCCCGCCAACAGGCTGCGCAGCTGAAAGTGCAGGTCGGCAACGGTGAGGCCGTGTTGCGCGAGGCGATCGCGGCGCACCCGCATGACCAGCTCGCCGCCCGCGTCTTGCCAGAAACGGGTGCCACCGGCCGTGACCTGGGCTTCGCGGACGCGCGCGCTACGTTTGGCGATCCGTGCCACCTCCTCGCCGATGAGTCCCAGCTGTTCATAGTTGTAGCCGTATAGCTTGATGCGGCTGCCCATCCAGTTCGACCCTCCGAATCCCGACGAGTAGCCGTTCTGGTCGAAGCCGTAAACGCCGATGCGGAGGCCGGCGTAACGGGAGGCGATGGCGATGATCTCGTCCTTCACGACCAGCGGATACTGTGTGACCTCCACGGCCGGGAGGAACTTCACGATCATCGTTCCCCGGTTGTCGTTGACGCTGAACTCCGTGCGCTCGATGTCGGGTAGGCCGAGCACGTACTCCTCGAACGGGCGCATCGCCTCCTCGGTCCGCGTGGCCTCGGCGCCGGATTGCAGGGTTACCTGCACGGTGATTCGTTCGCGGTTGCCCCAGAATCCGAAGAACGAACCGCGCGACACGTTCTCGTCGAAGAGTCGATAGCTGCCGTAGAGGGCACCGACGGCCAGCAGCACGACGATATAGGGGTGCTTCAGGCCCACGCGCAGGCCGCTTCGGAACCACGGGAGTCGAGCCGAGCCAGCGCGAACCTTGGAGGCCACCCATCCCTGCCCGGCC
>JAJCXS010000247.1 GCA_029263335.1 Acidobacteriota bacterium
CAGGCGTACTGGCTTACCGAGCGACCTCGTGGCGTCAGGTAGAAGCGCACGCTCAGCGTAAGCGGTACCTGCGTGAGTCGCGTGTCCTGGACGATCGGAATGTCGTCTTGGTCCACGTAGTCGCGATTCTCGGAACGTACACTTGCCCGCCCGTACTCGATGCCCAGAACGAGGTCGACGCGTTCGTTGAGGTTCCATCCGAAGTCGGCGGCGAACGTGGGCGCATTGAAGTCGCTGCGCTCGATCGTCAGCTCGTCGATGAAGAAGTCGTAGATGTCACTGCTGGCCCGGTTGAACGTGAATCCACCGCGCACGCAGAAAGACGATCGCGGAGAAGAAAAACGGAATCCGGCCGGCCCCTGCCCGGTCTCGGAGCCTTCGGCGGGAGCGGCCAACGCGACGTCGGTCATGAGGACAGACAGCACTACACCGACGATGCACAAGCACCGCATCGACGCCAAACAAAACCCTTTCATCGCTAACCTGCCCTTTACGAGATCGTGCGTGGACCGCTGTCTCGATGAATCTCGACCCGCTCTGGAACTGTGCAATCGGCGTGCCGCACATGCGCGCGGGCCAGGATCCGCGGTCAGCGCAGGCTCGCCAGGCGAACAGTGGTCGCGAAAGGGCCGGATCTGCCCGTGAATGTCGTCGGGCCGTCGTGCGTCGGGCGACACCTGTCGATATGCGGACGATACTAAGAGAGCCTGACGGCGACGGTCAGGCATGGCCACGGTTCTTTGACGGCGTGCAGGACTGCTCCTTACGCTGGCAAAACCATGTCCAGGGAGACCCACTCAGACGGGCGCGGTGCGCGTACCTGGTGCGCCGCTGCCCTCCTCGTACTGATTGCGCCGGCGGCGCTGCCGGCAGTCACAGGTGCGTCCGCGGCCCCGGTGGACAGTTCTCGACGCCCGGGTGCGGTGGTGCGCGCGGAAGCCACCGCCATTTCGTCCGCTGCGGCCGCCGATCAGCTCGAACGTATGGCCGCTCAACTGGGCGCCACGCCGCGTGTCGCCGGAACGCCGGGGGCTGGTCGGGCCGCCACGATGATCGCCGACCGCATGCGCTCGTGGGGTTTGCAGGTGACCGTGCACGAGTACGACGTGTGGCTCCCGCATGCCCGCTCGGTGAGCGTTGAACTCGCCGCGGGGTCCGCAAGTGCCGGGACCGCCACGCGCACCGTGGCCGTGGCGGAAACCGCACTAGAACAGGATGCCTACACCGATACCGAGCACTACCCCGTGGCGGCGGGCTATTCGGCTGCCGGAGACGTGACCGCGCCGCTGGTCTACGCGAACTACGGCCGCCGGCACGACTTCGAGACGCTCGTTCACGACGGCGTGGATGTGCGCGGGAAGATCGCCTTGATTCGCTACGGCGGCATCTTTCGTGGCGACAAGGTTCGCAACGCGGAGAACGCCGGAGCTGCCGCCGTAATCCTCTACTCGGATCCAGAGGACGACGGCTTTCAGCGTGGCGCGGTGTACCCGGACGGACCGTTCCGGCCACCGGCTGGCGTGCAGCGTGGGTCGATCAAGATCGGTGCGCCGGGCGACCCGGCTTCCCCGGGTTGGCCCGCGGTACCCGGTGCTCGCCGCCGACTGCCGGTAGAAGGGCTGCCCACGGTGCCCGTGGTGGCTCTCGGTTATGCCTCGGCTGCCGAGCTCATGCAGGGTCTTGCCGGGGCTGCCGTGCCGGCTGGATGGGAAGGCGGGTTGCCCCTGAGCTACCGCTACGGTGGCAGCGGCGAATCCGTGCGCGTGCGCGTGGAGCTAGATCCTCGCCCCTGGCGCCGCATTCGTAACGTCGTGGGCACGATCGAGGGAGCCAAGTACCCGGACGAGTGGGTGATCTTGGGTGCCCACTACGATTCATGGACGCACGGCGCGGTCGACAATGTCTCGGGAACCGTGGCCATGCTCGAGGCCGCGCGCGTGCTGGCCGGTCAGGCCGCCGCTGGCGATCGCCCCGACCGCAGCCTCGTATTTGCGGCCTGGGACGCCGAGGAATGGGGTCTCGTCGGCTCGACGGAATGGGTCGAAGAGCACGCCCGGCAGTTGCACGACGGAGCCGTCGCCTACATCAACCTGGATGGCGTTGCCGGCGGACCGTACTTCTCGGCTGTCGCCTCACCGTCGCTGCGAGACCTGCTGTACGCGGGGGCCGATGCCGTCGCGGACCCGCTATTGCCTCAGTCCAGTGTGTACCGAGCGTGGCGCAACCGAATCCCCGGCGCGTCGGTAGGTTTGCCCGGTGGTGGCTCGGACTACGCACCGTTCACGGCGATTGCGGGCGTCCCGGCGATTGGCTTCGGTTTTTCGGCCGCTGCCGGCGTTTACCACTCGGCGTACGACACCATCGGTTTCATGGAGAGATTCGGCGATCCTGGATATCGGCAACACCGGGCGGCGTCGGCGCTGGCCACGTGGCTGCTCTGGCGCTTGGGCAACGACTCCGCCGTGGCCTTCGACTATCGCGACCTGGCCCAGGATGTAGTGACCGGCCTGAACGCCATCCGGGGCGAGTTGGATCGCCTCGGCTACGCCGATGGTGTTCCCGGCATGACCCAGGCATGGAGCGCGGTCGGTTCGCTTGCCCAGGCGGCGGGTGTGCTGCGAGCGCGGCTGACCTCGGCCGACACAGATGATGTCGCGCGCAGTGTCCTGAGCCGCGCTAACTCGCACATGCGGCGAGCCCATCGGCAGCTCACGCGAGTCGGTAGCACGACCTCCTGGGGACAGAGTGTGCTGGTTGCTCCCGACCCGCGGGACACGTACCGCTCGCTGCTGTTGCCGCATGTCGCGGATGCCCTGCGGCGTGCCGACATCGGGGCGACTGCGATCGCGCTACACGATCTTGCTCGCAGTCTCGAGGCGGTCGCAGCGGAATTGTCGGCTGCCGAGCGAGTGCTGCAGCCAGCGGGCCGCACGGGCGTTATCGCTGGCGGCTAGCAGGCCGTGGCGGAAGTCCGAGCTGGCGGTTCCAGCGTACGAGCAAAGAAAGGCCAGGCGATCCCCGCGAGCGGCCTCCCTTTGGCACGCTCCCGGGCGCAGTTCAGACCGGCATGAACGGGTCGGCCCCAAGACGGCCACGCTCCGTGAGCCACTGACCTCGGCTCCGATACTTGCCGGCGAGCCTCCCGCCCGATGTGCAGTCGGGGCTAGGCCGCCCATCGGTGTCGCCGGTGCTGTCGTGAGCGAGTGGTGTCAGTTACTCGGTGCCGGACGAATCTCTGCGCCGCCGAGCGGACCTCGCGGCCAGGGGGATCGCCTGGTGACGCAGCATTATTGTCGTCCGCCAGGCAAAGTCAACCGGGGGACGGGTGCGGGCCGCGTAGGGGGCGTGTCGAGGGCCGCCTGAATTGGCGGAATAGGCCCGCCACCAGAGGCCCAGAGCGCCGGTGCGGCCTTGAAATTCGGGCCTCCTTCGGCTACCATGGGGAACTGGGTCAGCTACTTCTCGACCCACCCCATTGTGTCCTGGAGGATACCGTTTTGCGCTTTGATGTTGGCGACTACATTGTGTATCCGAACCACGGCGTTGGCGTGGTGGAGGACATCCGGCAGACCCAGGTCGCCGGCCTCGACCAAGATTTCTACCATCTTCGCATTCTCGCCAACGAGAGCACCGTCATGGTGCCGGTGGGCAATTCCAAGTCCGTCGGGTTGCGCAAGATCTTCGGCAAGACGCAGATCCGCAAGCTCTTCGTGCATCTTCGCGACTGTGAGTTCGAGACCCAGAACAACTGGAAGGGTCGTTACAAGGAAAACGCCGAGAAGATGCGCTCGGGCCACTTGTTCGATATGGCCGACGTGCTGAAGAACTTGCAGCACCTGTCGCAGCGCAAGGCTCTGTCGTACCGCGAGAAGCGAATGTACGAGAAAGCCAAGCAGCTGATCGTTTCCGAGGTGGCCATGGTTCAAGGGCGCGCCGACGACATCGTGCTGGGCCAGGTCGAGACCGCGCTGGACGAGTGCATCGCCAGCCGCAAGGCCCGCAAGAAGCGCAAGAAAGCTTCCTGACGGCGACCACATCACAGATTAGAGCCCCGGAGCTGGCTTAGCAGCGCTCCGGGGCTTTTTTGTTGCCCTCGTAGGCGCCGGGTCGGCCGCTTGGGCTATGCTGTCGCGGCTCAGCCGCCGGCGTCGCAATCCAAGAGGCATGAATGAAGAAGCTCGCGTTGCCCACTCAGATCGCCATCGGCATGGCTGTGGGGGTTCTGGTCGGGGTCCTGGTGGGCGAGAACATCGTCGTGATCAAGCCCCTCGGCGATTTGTTCCTGCGTCTGATTCGCATGGTCGTCGTGCCGCTGGTCTTCGCCTCGTTGCTGGTAGGCACCGCGACGGTAGGCGACCCCAAGAAGCTCGGCCGAATCGGTGGCCGGACGATGGCCTATTACCTGTGCACCACGGCCATCGCCATTACCATCGGGCTTCTGATCGCCAACGTCGTGCAGCCCGGCGCGGGCATGGATCCGGCGGTGCAGGAGAGGCTACTGGCGGACTTCGGTGCGAGCGCCGACACTTCGGTGGACACCATGCGCGAGCGCCCGAGCGTCACCGACACGCTGCTCGACATCGTGCCGGTCAACCCGATCGCGGCCCTGGCCACTGCCAACATGCTGCAGATCATCTTCTTCGCGGTGATGTTCGGCGTGGCACTGACGCTCGTGCCCAACGCGGAGCACAAGGCATCCGTGCTGAGCTTTTTCGAAGGCGTGAGCGACGCGATGATCAAGCTGGTGCATGTCGTCATGCTGATTGCGCCGATTGGCGTCATGGCGCTCATGGCGGTGGCCGTGGGCCAGTTCGGGCTCGACGTGCTGCGCGTGCTGATGCTCTACGCAGCCTGCGTCATGGTTGGCCTGATACTCCATATGAGCGTGGTGTACGCCACGGCCGTGAGGATCTTCGCCAAGGTGTCGCCGCGACGTTTCTTCGCGGCCATAAGGCCTGCCCAGCTGGTTGCGTTCTCCACCTCGTCCAGCGGCGCCGCGCTACCCGTGACGATGGAGCGGGTGACCAAGGGGCTGGGCGTGTCCGAGCAGGTGTCGTCGTTCGTTCTGCCACTTGGCGCCACCATCAACATGGACGGCACCGCTCTTTACCAGGGCGTGGCGACCGTGTTTATCGCCCAGGTGTACGGGATCGAACTCGGCCTGGGCGGCCAGCTAACCATCGTCTTGATGGCGACGTTGGCGTCGATCGGGGCCGCGGCGGTGCCGGGAGTCGGCATCATCACATTGGCGATGGTGCTCGAGCAGCTAGGCCTGCCGCTTGCCGGAATCGCGTTGATTCTCGGGGTGGACCGTATCCTCGACATGCTGCGCACGGCGACCAACATCACCGGGGATGCCTCGGCAGCGGTCATTGTGGCCGCGGCGGAAGGGCAACTCGGCGATGGCGAGCCGGCGAACGAGGCGGCCTAGTGCCTGCCGCTAGCTGCCGGTGATCTGGCGTACTACTGGCCGCAGGACCCAGTTGCCGTTGTTGCGATGGGTCAGGCTCGCCGCCAGGTCCATCTCCAACAGGACGTCGGAGGCCGCGTCTTCAACCACCGAAGCGACTGCCTGCACGGTGATCGAGTTGGGGTCGATGCGCAGCGGATCGCGACGGCCGGTGCTGGTTACCACGCTGCTGTTGGTGTGCGAAAACACGATCCGCACCTGCGTGTAGTTGCCGCGTTCGATTGAGTTGACCAGAGCGATCGGGCTGACCCGGCCGGCAAGGCCGACGAGTTCGTGTACCTGGCTGCCACCAGCTACGGTGATCCAGGTGGAGTTGTCGCTGTCCCACAGGTCAACGGAGGTAATCTCGAGGTTGACCTGTTGGGCGGCCAACGAGAACGTCGACGTGCTGCTGTTGGTCATCAGGATCGTGAGTTGGCCTTCGTGGGTAATGCACCCAAAGGTGCTCACGGCGAGCAGGCCGATCAGGCACAGAGTGAGCTTGCGCATCGGTACTCCTCGGCGTGTCTTCAATTTCGCTTCCTGTTGGTAAGCCCGGGGGGAGACGCGACCGAGTGTGGCAGGCTGCTGAATGGCGTAGCAATCCAAATCGGTTGGCCGCTGGTCAGATGTGGCCGCAGTCTCGCAGGGCGGGCCCGAGAGCAGCGAAAACCCGCGCCGGCTGGGCCGGCCGCCGCCTCCCGACATGCCTCGGTGAGCGGTGAGAAGCGCTTTGACTTGAGCGGTCTGTACTCCTACCATCCTCTCTCGTGCTCGCCCGCCCGAACCCGGGCGACGGCGCGCCCCGGCGGGGCGCCTTCTAACCTGCGGTGCGAGCCATTTTTGGCGGTGTAGCTCAGTCGGCAGAGCGGGCGGCTCATATCCGCCGAGTCGGGGGTTCAAGTCCCTCCACCGCCACCTCATTATTGCTTCACGCGGGTTAGCAGAGGAACGATGTCGAGCCAACCGGAGGTCGCCGAGACTCGGCTGGCCGCCGTCGAAAGCCTGCTGCGTAGCGACGATCCGTTGCGCGGCGTTGATCACCTCGTGGTGGGTTGCAGCGGCGGCGGTGATTCCATCGCCCTGGTCGATGTTCTGCGACGGCTTTGTCCCCAACTGAGGCTGACGCTGGTGCATTGCGATCACGGCGCGCGTCCGGAGTCGGCGTCCGACGCCAGCTTCGTCGCTGCGTTTGCGGCCTCGCTGGATCTGCAGTGCCACATCGTCGATGCCGCGTTACCGGCTTCCTGGACAGGCTCGCGCGAGGCTGGCTGGCGCGACCTGCGGCGCGCCGCGTTCCGCGCCGCGATGCATGAGACGGGCGCCGACGCGGTGGCTCTCGGGCACACCGCCGACGATCAGGCGGAGACGGTTCTCCTCAATCTTGCGCGCGGTAGCGGCTTGCGCGGACTGGCGGCGATGCAGGCGCGCGTGGATCACGACGGCCTGGTCGTGGTGCGGCCCCTGCTCGGCATGCGGCGGAGCGAGCTGCGCGAGTACGCGATGTCGCGTGGGTTGGAGTGGCGCCAGGACGCCAGCAACGATGACGTGGCTTTCAGCCGCAACCGTATCCGGGCCACCGTCGTGCCCCAGTTGGAGGCGATTGCGCCCGGGGTGGTGGGGAATATTGCACGGCTCGCCAGCATCGTGCGCGAGCATGAGAGCTACCTGGAGGCCGAGGCCGAAGCGGCGCGATCACAGCTGGAGCTGGAAGAAGATTTTCCTGGCGGCGTGGCGCTCTGCGGCCCGCGCCTCGCGGACCTGCCGCGAGCGCTGGCGATGGCCGTCCTGCGACAGGCATTCGGGGCCGTCAGGGGCCATGTCCGCGGCATGTCGAAGGAGCATTTCGACGTCGTGCTCGATGAGGTCGTTGGCGGTCGGCACGGCGCCGCCGACATCCCCGGGATTCGCGCCCGTCTGGAAGGCGAGAAGCTCCGCCTGCTGCCGTTGCGGGATCGCCAGCTGTGCGCCCCCGATCGCGGCCAAGTGAGCTAGCCGCCCTCTCGACCCCTGTTGTACTCTGGGAGCATCATGAATGGATCAGGCATGAAACAGGTCGCGCTTTGGCTCGTGGTGATCGCGGTAGCGATCGTCGTCTACAACGTCTTTAACCCCGCTGCGACGGTGGACACGGAGATCAAGTTCTCCAAGTTCCTTGATTACGTCGAGGGAGGGCAGGTAGCCAGCGCCAAGATCATCGGCTCGACCATCGAGGGCGAGCTGATCGAGAGCGGTCAGGAATTCACGACCGTAGCGCCCGACGGGTACGACAACTACATCGAAGATCTGCGCGATGCCGGCGTGGCGATCGAGGCGGAAGTCGCCCAGCAGAGCCCCTATATGACGGCCTTGATCGGCTGGGCTCCGATGGTGATTCTCATCGGAGTGTGGATCTTCTTCATGCGCCAGATGCAGAGCGGCGGCAATCGCGCGCTCGCATTCGGCAAGAGCCGCGCCCGACTGTCCTCGAATCAGGAAAAGAAGGTGACGTTCAAGAATGTCGCCGGCGCGGATGAAGCCAAGGAAGAGCTGCAGGAGATCATCGAGTTTCTCCGCGAGCCTCAGAAATTCCAGCGACTCGGCGGGCGCATTCCCAAGGGTGTGCTGTTGGTCGGGCCTCCGGGTACGGGTAAGACGTTGCTGGCCCGCGCCGTCGCCGGCGAGGCCAACGTGCCGTTCTTTTCGATCTCCGGCTCAGACTTCGTCGAGATGTTCGTCGGCGTTGGCGCTTCGCGCGTTCGCGACCTGTTCGAGCAGGGCAAGAAGAACGCCCCTTGCATCATCTTCATCGACGAGATCGACGCCGTTGGCCGTCACCGTGGCGCCGGCCTGGGCGGCGGGCATGACGAGCGTGAGCAGACGCTCAACCAACTGCTCGTCGAGATGGACGGATTTGTTTCCAATGAAGGCGTGATCCTCGTTGCCGCGACCAACCGTCCGGACGTATTGGACCCGGCGCTCCTGCGCGCTGGGCGTTTCGATCGGCGCATCATGGTGGAGCTGCCCGATGTGCGTGGGCGCGAGGGGATCCTCAAGGTGCACAGTCGCCACATTCCGTTGTCCGCCGAGGTCGACTTGTGGGTCGTGGCCCGCGGCACTCCCGGATTCTCGGGCGCCGACCTGGAGAACCTCGCCAACGAGGCAGCGCTCATCGCGGCGCGCCGAGGCCGCGAGAAGGTGGGCCCGCACGACTTCGACTACGCCAAGGACAAGGTCCTGATGGGCGTCGAACGCCGGAGCATGATCCTCTCGGATGAGGAGAAGCGTGTTACCGCGTACCACGAGGCTGGCCACGCGCTCGTGGCGCACCTCCTGCCGGAAGCCGATCCGCTGCACAAGGTGACGATCATCCCGCGCGGACATGCACTTGGCGTGACGATGCAGATGCCGACCGATGATCGCCACAACTACTCGCGCGGCTATCTGGAGACCCAGGTGCGGATTCTGCTCGGCGGCAGGATCGCCGAGGAGATCGTCCTGCAGGAGCAGACGACCGGAGCGGGCAACGACCTGGAGCGTGTTACCGACCTGGCTCGCCGCATGGTTACCGAATGGGGGATGAGCGACATCCTCGGTCCGCTCAACTTCACCTCTGGCGGCAGTGGCGAGGTCTTTCTCGGCCGCGACTTCTCCAAACACACCGAGTACTCCGATGACACCGCGCGACTCATCGATGAGGAGATCAAGCGGATCATCGACGATGCGTACAGCGAGATGACGGGATTGCTGGGCGACCATGTCGAGGCGTTGCACGCCATCGCCAAGGGATTGCTCAAGCGCGAGGTCTTGGACGCCAATGACGTCGCGACCTTGGCAGAAGGCAAGACGCTACCGGATATCGATCCGGGTCCGAGCGATGGCCCGACGCCGAGTGCGCCGGCCACAACGGGTCCGGAGTCGGCGACGGAAGAGGAGCCCAAGCTCGGTATGCCGGCACAGCCTGCAGAGGGCTTCACCGGGTGAACCCGGTGGCCGGGGAGCCCACAGCCCGGTCGACAACCCGGCGTGCACCGCAGCCGCACGTGAAGCTCGAACACAACCCGCTCGTGCTGCGCGGTTCCGATCCCGAACACGAACTGCTGCCGGGTAGCCCGGCGGTGGGGCGTGTGGCGTCGCACTACAGCGACTACCTGGTGCGCCTCGAGGGCGTCGGCCCGGAACAGCGCGAGGCGCTGCTGCGCGTTGTCGGAATCGCTGGCGGCCGCGTACATCTTGATGAGCGTATCGAAGGGGTGGTGGTGGTTGCCGCCACCAGTGTGCAGATCGAGGCGGTGCGCGCGCAGCTGCTCGCGGCTCCCGTAGCCCAGCTGCGGCTGGCCGAGGAAGTAGCCACTGCGGTGCGCGCCTATCTCAAGCGGAGCTTCGCGCTGCGCTGCTGCGAGTCGGTCCTCGAAGTGGGCCGGCGGCCGCTGCTGATGGGGGTGCTCAACTGCACCCCGGACTCGTTCTATCCGGACAGTCGTACGGCCGGAGAACAGGCCATCGAGCGCGGCGTGGCGATGGTGCAGCAGGGAGCTGATCTTCTCGATATCGGCGGCGAATCGACGCGACCCGGCAGTGTCGTGGTTGACGAGAACGAGGAGCTGTCGCGCGTGGTGCCGGTTGTCAGCCGGTTACGCGAACTGGTGGACGTGCCGCTTTCCATCGACACGACGAAAGCGACCGTAGCGGCGGCGGCCCTCGAAGCGGGCGCCACGATCGTCAACGACATCAGCGGTTTGGCGTACGACCCACAGCTGGCGGAAGTGATTGCCGCCCGCGGCGCGGCGGTGGTGCTGATGCATATGCGGGGCTCGTCGGAGGACATGTACGGCGCGGCAGACTACGTGGACGTAGTGGGCGAGGTGATCGGCGAACTGCGCGCCGCGGTGGCGCGCGCCGCGGCCGCTGGCATCGAGATGGACCGCATCGTGGTGGACCCGGGAATCGGATTCGCCAAGCGTGCAGAGCACAGCCTGATGGCCCTGAAGCACATTGCGGCGCTGCGCTCGCTCGGCTTGCCGATTCTCGCGGGGCCATCACGAAAGTCGTTCATCGGAGCCGTGTTAGATTTGCCCGCAGATCAACGACTCGAGGGTACCGGAGCCGCTGTCGCAGCTGCCGTCATGGGCGGGGCGCACATCCTGCGGGTGCATGATGTCGGTCCCATGCGACGCACGGCCGATATGGCGGCGGCGATCCGGGATGAGGGTGCGGGATGGATTCGCTAGCGCAGTTCGAACTGCGACACGTGTTCGATGTTCTGATCGTCGCGTACGTGCTGTACCGCGGCATGCTGCTGATTCGCGGCACCCGTGCGGTTCGCATGGCGATCGGCCTGTTGGTGATGTTCGTCGCCTACATCGTCGCCCGGCAGCTGGAACTGAGAACCGTCGACTGGGTGCTGTCGAACGTCTTCACCTACTTCGTCTTCGCTATCCTGATCCTGTTCCAGTCGGAGTTCCGCAAGGCCCTGTCGAGCCTCGGTCGCACGGCGTTCTTCCGCGACCTCGCCGCACCGATTGCCAAGGAACCGTTCGACGACGTGATCAGCGCGGCCACGGCAATGGCCAAGGCGCGGCGCGGTGCATTGATCGTCTTCGAGCGGCACGTCGGCCTGCGCAACTACATTGATCAGGGAATTCCCCTCGACGCAACGATTACCTACGACCTGCTGTTTTCGATCTTCCATACCCAAACAGCGCTGCACGACGGCGCCGTGATCATCCAGGGTGATCGGCTGGCGGCGGCCTCCTGCTTCCTGCCGCTGACCACGAACCCGAGGTTGTCGCGCGACCTCGGCTCGCGGCACCGGGCGGCGATTGGCATCTCCGAAGAGACCGACGCCGTGACCCTGATCGTTTCCGAGGAGACCGGCGGGATCTCGCTGGCGGTGGACGGCAAGATCATCCGCCGGCTCGACGCGGCCTCGCTCCGCCGACGGTTGAAGGACTTACTGGTGGTAACGGAAGCGGCGCCCGAGGTTGAGGAGCCTGAGGAGATTCACGCTGACAGCGACCTCGAAACGGGAGACCTCGACGCCGAGTTGCAGGGAGAGATCGAATGATCTTCGGCAGGCCGTTCGGTGTGGCGATCTTCGACAACCTGCATCTGAAGGGATTCGCCCTGCTGCTGGCGATCGGATTATGGACGGTAGTGCCCGATCCGAGCGTGCTGCACATCGTGCCCGGGGTTCCGGTTCAGCTCGACAGCCTGCCTGCCGAGCTCGCGCTGACTGACCCCGTCGTCGTGACCCTCGATGTCAGCGTGCGAGGTTCGGTCCTGCGTACGCGCGATCTCAGCCCCGGGGAGCTGTCGCCCCGCATCGATCTGTTCGACATGTTCGAGGGCGACAATTCGGTGTTGCTGACGCCGGACATGATCAACGTACCGTTCGGGGTCACCGTCGAGAGTATCGACCCGCCCCAGGTGACGATCCAGCTGGAGCGGCGCGTGCGGCGTGATCTATCGGTGAATGTTGTGGTTGAAGGCAGCCCGCACACCGATTACCAGATCTCCGACAAGCTGGTGGAACCGGCGACCGTGCCGGTCAGCGGGCCGGCGTCGCGGATGGAGGATCTCGACGGCATTGCGGCCGAGAAGGTCGGTGTTACCGGACGGCAGGAATCGCTGGTTCGTATGGTGCGGGTGATTCCCGAGGATCCGACGCTGAGGCTGGAGGGCGCCGGCGAGGTGCAGGTGACCGTTGCCATCGAAGAGCGGCCGATCAACTTCCAGCTGCAGGACCTCGAAGTGACCGTCATCAATGCGACGACGCGGGTGGTGGTGAACCCGGCGGTGATCGGCGCCGTGCTGCAGGGGCCGCCCTCGGTGCTGGCGAACCTCACGCCCGAGAACTTCATCGTCACGATCGACGTCGTGGGTCTTGCGCCGCGGGCCGCGGACTATCGGCTGGAACCGCTGATCCGTCTCGATCCGGCCGAACTGACGAGCCGCGTGCAGGTGTTGGCGATTACACCGCAGAGCCGATTGGACGTACATATCTTCCCGGGGCGGTAGCCGCCGTCGCACGAAGCGCGAGCAAGCGCAATGTGAAGAAACGGGTTTGGACGCGGTTGGTGCGTGGCGTACCTTTCTGGCGGAGAGCAACACGGCCCGGGGGTCGGGCCGGTGCCTCGCATAAGGCCTCTTTGTCATGAACGGATTCAGCAGCAAGTCCGCGCGGCAGCGCCTGTTCGGAACCGATGGTGTGCGTGGCGTGGCCAACATCGAACCGATGACGGTGGAAACCGCCGTGCGCCTTGGCCGGTCGGCGGCACATGTTTTCCGCCGCGGCACCCATCGCCACCGCGTGTTGATTGGCAAGGACACGCGGCTGTCCGGCTACATGATCGAGAACGCGCTCGTGGCCGGCATCTGTTCCATGGGTGTCGATACGTTACTGGTGGGTCCTTTGCCGACTCCGGGAATCGCCTTTGCTACCCGAGCCCTGCGCGCCGATGCCGGCATTGTGATCTCGGCTTCGCACAATCCGTACATGGACAACGGCATCAAGTTCTTCAACTGCGACGGTTTCAAGCTGCCCGATGAGATCGAGGCCGAGATTGAAGACCTGACATTCACGGGGCGGATCGACGACGTCCGTCCAACCGCCGACGCGGTCGGCAAAGCGTTCCGTGTTGACGACGTAGCCGGTCGTTACATCGAGTTTCTCAAGGGCACTCTGCCGCGCGGCTTCTGCCTGGAGGGGATGAAGCTGGTGGTCGATGCGGCCCACGGCGCCGCCTACGGAGTCGGCCCGGCGGTCTTCGAGGAGCTGGGAGCCGAGGTGATAGCGCTCGGCATCGATCCCAGCGGCACCAACATCAACGATGGCGTGGGTTCGTTGTACCCGGAGGTCGCCGCGGCGCGGGTTCGCGAAACCGGCGCCGACGCCGGTGTGTGCCTGGATGGCGATGCCGACCGGTGCGTTCTGATCGACAACAAAGGCGACGTTGTGGACGGCGACCACGTGCTGGCGATCTGCGGACGCGATCGTCACCAGCGCGGTGAGCTACCCAACGCCACCGTAGTGGCCACCGTGATGAGTAATCTCGGTCTGGATATTTCGCTCCGCGAGGTCGGAGTCGACCTGGTACGGACGCCGGTGGGCGACCGCCACGTGGTGGAGCGGCTGCGAGCCGACGGGTTGGCCCTGGGTGGGGAACAGTCGGGTCACACTGTCTTTCTCGACTACAACACCACCGGCGATGGCCTGTGCACCGCCCTGCAGGTGCTGCGGGTGGTACGCGATACCGGCAAGCCGCTCGCCGACCTGGCGGCGGTCATGCAGCCCTTGCCGCAGATCCTCAAGAACGTCGAGATCGCCGAACGACGGCCGATCGAGGAACTCGGCGAGGTTGGCAGCGCCATTCGCGACGCCGAGGCCGTGCTCGGTGAACGCGGCCGCGTGCTGGTGCGTTACTCGGGCACACAGCCGCTTGTGAGGGTGATGGTGGAGGGCGAAGAATCCGCCCAGATCGAGTCGCTGGCGCGTGATATCGTCAGCGCATTCGAGGCCGTTTCCTGACCCTTTCTTCGGCCCGCTTC
>JAJCXS010000248.1 GCA_029263335.1 Acidobacteriota bacterium
CCTCGCTACTGCGACCCAAGCGCTCGTGCGCCCCGGCCAGATCCTGCGAAGTGAAGGCGGCCATCAACGAGATCTCACCGGCGAGCACCGTCGCTGCCAGGATCTCCGCAAGATGAAGCGCGGCCGCGCCCGGACGCTCCGAGTCGGGCACAACCCCGAGAAGGGCGAGCGCCTCGCGCTGCGTCCCCAGCCCGGTACCGCCGCCCACAGCCGCCACCGGCGCATCCGGCAGGAACACCGAGGCGATCACACTGTCCTCCCCACGCGCTTCGATGGTGGTAACACCCATCGAAGCCTCCGCAACATGCGCCGGATCCTGACCGGTGGCCAGGAAGAACGCCGCCAGCACGTTGGCAAAGTGTGCGTTGTAGCCGATGGACCCGGCGGCGATGGAGCCGAGCATGTTCTTGCGGTACTGCACCTCCACCAGCTGCGCGGCGGTCGTCTTCAGCTTGCGCAGAACATCGGCATCGAGCACGACCTCGGCCTGCAGCCGTTTGCCACGACCTTGCTGGAAGTTCACAGCCGAAGGCTTCTTGTCGACGCAGTAATTCCCGGACAGGGCAACACACGTTACGCCCGTGGCGGGTTCGACCAATTCGTGTACGACTCGGTCGCAGGCGATCGTCGCCATGTTCATCCCCATCGCGTCGCCCGACGAGAATCTGAAACGCACGAAAACCGTCGTACCGATGGCATAGGTTCGAACATCCAACAACCGCAGGTAGCGGCTGGTGGCCTCGGCAACGGCTCGCATCTGTTCTTCGTTGGCCTCGACCCAGTCGAGCAGCGCGCGGGTCTGGGCCAAGCCACTGGTCTTGAAAACGGGCGCTCTGGTGATGCCTACGTCTTCCACGTGGACCACGGCGCCGCCGGCCGCACGAATGGCCGTGCAGCCGCGATTGATCGACGCGATCAGAGCTCCTTCGGTGGTAGCCAGGGGCACATAGAAATCGCCGTCGGCGTGCTGTCCTCGGACCGTGATCGGACCCGCCACGCCGACGGGAATCTGGGTCGCGCCGATCATGTTCTCGCAGTGACGATCCGCGGCCGTCCCGGCATCCAGGCTGTAGTCGCCCGTTGCCGCCAGATCTACTCCCAGCCGGTGCTCGAGCGCCAAGCGGCGAATGGTTGCCGCCTCGTCAGCGGGCAGACCCTCGGGCAGGGCGTGAAAACGCCGCTTGCCGCTCGCCAACTCATGGATAAGTTCCGCATGGGCTGCGGTCGGGTCCGTCTTCTTGCTCACCAACGCGCTCCGCGATCGATCAGTTGCACGTTGCGCAAGTCTGCCAGCGTCCGCGCTCCAGTGCAGAACATGCAGATGCGGAGCTCCCGCAACGTGCGCAGCACCTTGGCCTCTACCGCGTCGGCCGACTCCACGGCGGCGCGCAGGAATGGGTAGGCCAAGCCAACGATGTCCGCGCCGAGGGCAATCGCCTTGGCCACGTCGATGCCGTTGCGCACTCCGCCGCTGCCAACGACGGTGACGTCGTCGAGTGCCGCGACCGCACGGATACTGTCGGCCGTCGGCACGCCCCAGCCGGCGAACAGCTCGCCAATGTCCGGATCCTCCGCCCGCTCGGCTTCTATCCGTGCCCAGTTCGTACCGCCGGCCCCGGCGGTATCGATGATTCGCACTCCAGCCCCGCGCAGCGCCGCTGCCACCGGCGCCGAAATGCCCATGCCGACCTCCTTCACGACCACAGGCACCTCGAGTTCATCGACAAGGCGCGCGATCTGCGGAAGCAGTTCGGCAAAGTTGCCGTCGCCTTCCGGCTGAATCGCCTCTTGCAGGGGGTTCAGGTGCAGCACGAGGGCGTCGGCGCCGATCATATCGACCGCGGCCCGGCATTCGGCAACGCCGTAGCCATAGTTCAGTTGCACGGCACCCAGGTTGGCCAGCAAGACGATCTCCGGCGCGCAGTCGCGCACCTCGAAGGTGGCACGGGTGGCGGCGTCTTCCAGTGCTTTGCGCTGCGAGCCCACGCCCAACGCGACTCCAGTCCGCTGCGCCGCCTCCGCCAGATTCTGATTGATGCGCGCAGCTTCCTCCGTGCCTCCTGTCATACAGGAAATCAACAGCGGCGCCGCAAGGGGCTTCTGCAAGAAGGAGGTCGTCGTGTCAATGGCGGCAAGATCGAGTTCCGGCAAGGCGCAGTGCACGAACTCGAACTGGGCAAACGCTCCGCCCTGGCCCTGCATGCGGCCATCGAGGGCGAGCTTGATGTGCTCCGCCTTGCGGTCGCGGTCGGCCGCGGTGGCCGACGGCGGATTGGTCATATTCATCGGCGAATTCGTTCGGATGACACCGGAAACTCTGGTCTCGGGAGTGTCGTTGACCTCTGTCGTACTGTCAACGCAAGCGCGCCCCCGGTCTTGCCTGGAATCCGCTAGGCGAGGCTCCCCACCAGAGCCTCGGCAAAGTCGGCAAGAGTGAGGGCGCAGGAGCCCACGCGGCGACGCAACCTAGCCAAGGGCAGCCACGATCGCGGGCGCCAGAACGCCTTCCACATGACCTGACGCTGGTCGAGGCTGCCGTCCTGAGCGCGGCAATCTTCGAGGAAGTCCGGCAGCGTCTCGGTAACGTCATCGCTGATCGCGCGAGCCACCAAGTACGGCAGGTTGTAGGCAATCGCCACGCGCGCGAAGCAAGCCGACTCCATATCGGCAGCCGCCGGCTGATCGCGCCAGGTCTTGCCCCAAAGGACCTTCTTGCTGTCCGGTGTCGACAAGATCTCGTCGACGGTCACCAAGCGCCCCAGCTCGTACTGCAGCGCGACGTCAGCGTCCTCGAGCCACTGTAGATCCGGCCATGCGAGGGTGCGATCGCCTTCCATGACCTCGCTGGAAATGAGCAGATCGCCAACCGCGAGTCCCTCGGACAGAGCCCCCGCGATACCGAGAGCAAGAACACGGGTCGGCTCCAGCTTCTGGATCACCCGGCGGATGCCGAGATCGGCGTTGCGCTTACCATCGCCGGTGGCGGCTACCGCGACTCGCACGCCGCTCAGCGTGCCGACGTAGTAGCGTCGCGGCCCGTCCTTGACCTCCTCGACACCGTCGAGGCGCTCGCGCAAGGGGGCGACCTCTTCCTCCATGGCAGCGACGATGGCGATCAGTTCTGGGCTATCAGGCATAGCCACTACGGTAGATTGCCGCGGCCGCTCCCGCTACGCATGTTGTGCACTTTCGACTACCCTCGCCAGATGATTCGACTCCTTCTGCTGACGCCACTATTGATGGTGGCAACCATGATCGGCGCTCCCCTCCTGATCCGAGCAGGGGCTCTGTCCCCGCTCGGCGGCTTCGGCGCATTCATGGGAGCCTGGATCGTCGCCGCCGGATCCGGCCTTCTCGGCGGCGTCGTGGGCGCGCTCAGGCCCGAGACTCGTCCACTCGCCTGGGCGGCGTTGGCGGCTGGTGCGGCATTGTCAGTGTCCCTGCTGGTTGTCGCCCTGCGTGCGCAGGGGGCGCCCCTCCACGACATCAGTACCGATCTCGATGACCCGCCGTCCTTTACGGTCGCCACCAGCCACCCTGACAACGCCGGGCGGGATCTCAGCTACCCGCACGGCGATCCTGATTCGGCGGAGCTTCAGCGACGCTACTACCCGGATCTCCAGCATGCCGTCTGGTGCGACGTGGAGCATCGCCGCATTTGGCGGCTAGTCGTCGCAGCGGCCGAGTCCATGGACTGGAACATCACCTGGATGAACACCGCCGACATGGTGATCGAAGCCGAGGCCACGACTCCGGTTTTTCGGTTCGTCGATGACATCGTCATTCGAGTGCACAGCCCGAATGGCGGTTGTGTACATGTCGACACGCGGTCGACATCGAGAGTCGGTCGCAGCGACCTCGGGGCAAATGCCGCTCGGATCGCGGATTTTCAGGATCGACTCGTTCGCCTGGATCGATTGGCTGTCGAGTCGGACTTCTAGTCGTCCGGTTCACTCTGGCGGCGGGGGCGAAAAACGCCGATCGAACTCGTGTAGCCGTGCAGGAACGTGCGCTGGTCTACAGGGCCGATCTCGCCATTGCAGAAGAACCCGCCAATCGGGGTAGGTCCGAGATGACCCGCGATCATGCGCGAGTCGTGGTCCGGTTCACCGTAGAGCGTCTCGCCGCGTCCCAGGCACGAGAACAACAGGATGCCCGCCGGACTCACGGGCTGCTTGTTGGTGTAATTCTTCAGCGAGCCATCCAGATCGGTGGCCGAAGTCAGCGCATCGCGCACATGGAACTGCATGACCTGGCCCGGATGCACGACT